>JBKJSJ010000471.1:0-9310 GCA_046595965.1 Ferruginibacter sp. | reverse complement strand
TAGCTTATATTTGAGTATACTTTTAATAAATGCAAATGCATGGAACTAACATTATATCTGCAAAATGCTTGCATCACATACTCCGCTTTTTCACCAGTAACTGCATAAGCCGCCTCTTTTTGTCCGGTTGCGACGAAGTCGGAATTGAAAAAATGCGAAGCAAATTTTCTCAAAGGTCAAAAAGCAGCGGCGGTGCAGTTACGCTGCCGGCAGTGGAGGCAAAAGGAATGACTTTAACAATGGTATAAATATTTAATGCGGTTCAATTCGTTCATTTGATATTGTATAGGTTAGCTGAGTTTTTGAGCAGGCCCTAAATACTGGCCTGCCGGGAACACAAAACAAATCATCTTTCCTTTGCATCTTAAAATGGGTAAAGTGCATTAAGTTTTCTCCCGGTTTTTTATTTTACATTTGCCTCCAGTCAAATAATTATTACATTATCAATAATCAAATAATGAAAAATACTCCGTTCACCCAAAAGCATATTGCACTTGGCGCTAAGATGGCTGAGTTTGCAGGATTTAATATGCCCATATCCTATACCGGTATTAATGATGAACACGCTGCTGTGCGAAATAATGCAGGCGTGTTTGATGTGAGCCACATGGGCGAATTTATTTTAAAAGGTGCCGGAGCACTTGATTTAATTCAACGAATAACCAGTAATGATGCGGCTAAACTTACTGCAGGCAAGGCTCAATACAGTTGCATGCCCAATAATGAAGGCGGTATAATAGACGACTTTTTGGTTTATTGCATAGAAGAAAATAATGTTTATATGCTGGTGGTAAATGCCGGTAATGTAGATAAAGACTGGAGCTGGATATCTATGCACAATACTGATGCAGTAGAGATGCACAATATTTCTGATAAAACCTGTTTGCTGGCCATACAGGGTCCCACCGCCACCAAAATATTACAGTCATTAACAGATATGGATATCCTTAATTTAAAATATTACACTTTTACCAAAGGCAAATTTGCAGGAGTAGAAAATGTGCTGGTGAGTGCAACAGGATATACCGGGGCAGGTGGAGTGGAAATATATTTTGACGATGCTGATGGTGCCGCAGATATCATTTGGGATGCCATTTTTAATGCAGGAAAAGCGCAGGGCATTAAACCCATTGGATTGGGAGCAAGAGATACATTGAGATTAGAAATGGGTTTTTGTTTATATGGTAATGATATTGATGATACCACTTCACCCATAGAAGCGGGCCTGGGATGGATCACAAAATTTAGTAAAACATTTATATGCAGTGCCGTGTTTGAAAAGCAAAAAGAGAAAGGGCCGGCAAAAAAATTAGTGGGATTTCAAATGATAGAAAAAGGAATAGCAAGGCATGATTATGATATAAAAGATTTTGAAGGAGTGCTTATTGGCCGGGTTACATCGGGCACACAATCGCCTACATTGGGCAAAGCCATCGGCATGGGATATGTAGATTCAAAATTTGCTGCCATCGGGTCCGAAATATTTATTTCTATCCGCAATACTTTATTAAGGGCCGAAGTAGTAAAAGTGCCTTTTGCATAAACAGATCAACAGCCCAATTGAAATAGTTTTTGATCTTTGCCGTTGCATAGATTTTCATAAAATATCTACCGGCAAAACAAAAGGAGAAGCTATTGCCGGTGTTACCAGCGGATTAATAATCCAGTATGAAACGGTAACCTGGAGGGCAAGGCATCTGTTTAAAACCAGGACCTTTACTTCGAAGATTACATCCATGCAGCGTCCTTTTTATTTTAAAGATGAAATGCAGCAGAGCGATTTTAAAAAATTTGTGCATGAACATTTTTTTGAGCAAAATGAAAACGGTACTTTGATGAAAGATAAACTGGTGCTGGAAGCTCCCTTTGGATTTGCAGGGAAATTAGCTACCACTATTTTTTTAAAAAATTATATCCGAAAATTTTTGATTCGCCGCAACCAGGTAATAAAACAAACTGCCCAGGGCAACGACTGGAAAAAAATATTAAACTACAATGAGTAAATCTACCAAGCCAACATTATTTACCTGCCTTTCGCCGGCATTGCTAAAACTGTATGATTTAAATAAAACAGTGGTAGTAATCATTGATGTGCTCAGGGCCACCAGCACCATTGCCACTGCACTGCACAATGGAGCCAAAGCTATAATACCTGTAGACAGTGTAGCAGAATGCATCCGTATTGGCAAGCAGATAGATGCTATTACCGCAGGCGAAAGAGATGGGCAGGTAGCCGAAGGATTGGAATATGGCAACTCTCCTTTTGAATATCCTGAAACATTTATAAAAGGAAAAACATTGGTTCTTACTACCACCAACGGCACCAAGCTGCTGCACATGGCATTAGATAAAGGAGCACCGGAAATTATTACAGGTTCTTTTCCCAATCTATCGGCAGTTTGCGCTCATCTTATTAAAAGAAATAAAAATGTAGTACTGGCTTGTGCTGCCTGGAAAGACAAAATAAATATTGAAGACAGCCTTTTTGCAGGGGCTGTTATCAATAATATACAGGAACATTTCTCCATCCAATGCGACTCATCTCAAATTGCCAATACACTTTACCATGCTGCCAATAATGATCTCTTTGAATTTATGAAGCAGCACAATGCTTCTCATTATCACCGGCTAACTAATTATGGCCTGGAAAAAGACATCCGTTATTGTCTTACACCCGATGTAGCCAATGTGCTTCCTGTTTATAAAGAAGGCAAACTTATTTGTTCTGGTATTTATTAATGGGTTTAAATTTTCCAAACCTCTAAACTCCTAATCCTCTATGCTCCTAAACCCCTAAACAAAGAGGCTAAACAATAAAGTATCATCTAATTTGCTCAACTATTAATTCCATCATTTTCTCCACAAACTTTCTTTAGCCTGTTCAGGGCTCAGCTTTTTTCCTTTACTTTTGCAAATTGCCCTTTTCTGAACAGCAAAGGTTTTTGCCCACACACTACAAACAAAAGATGCAAAAAATTACTCAAAAAAACTTTAAACAATTTGGCACTACCGCACCTTATTAAGCATATCTATAATAATGGCACCGACGAGGTAATACGACGGGGAAAAAAAATCCATTCACTGGGTTTTGTAGAACTGGTAGAGCATGACGAACTCATGGGTACAATTGTATTCAGGGTAAAGGATGATGTGTACAGTACTTTTTACAAAGTGCATATAGATAAATATGCCGATGCTAAACTAATGGCACTGCGCTGCAGTTGCCCTTATAATCTGGGAGAGATTTGTCGCCACGAAGCTGCTGCCCTCCTTCGCCTGCAGGATATGGTAGATAAGAATCTGCTCATGACCAGTGCCATCCAGTATAACCAACGGCACACCGTAGCCAAAATGAAGCATATTGATCTTAAAATGATTAAAATGCTTTCTTCGCCTGCTATCTACCAGGAAGCAGAAACCATACTCAGGAGTACCAAGGCCACCATACTAAAAGCTGCAGACGAAAGAGTGGAAGCAGAGCTTGTATATAACGGTGAGCTATACCCGCTGGTGATACAGAAAAACGATGAGCGCAATTTTGATACTTCCTGCTCCTGCACAGAATCTATGCATCCGCTGTGCGAACATAAAACCATGTTCCTGCTGCAGTTGCTTAATGCCTTTGGCCCCAATTATTTCGATAGTATCCGAAATATGGATAAAGAAAAAAATAAACTGCTGCAGATTTATGGATATAACCTGGAAGATGATCTGGCCGGAAAATTTGAATTTATTTATAAAGAAGGTAAACCTTTTTTAAAACTGCTTGATCCTTCAATAAAGCGGGTAGTGCAAGCCGTTAGTTCAAAACCGGTTTCAGCATTTATGCCTCCCGCCGATCCCGTTACAGAAGTGCTTATTGCCGATGAAAAAAATACAAGGCTGGGGTTAGTAATTAATTTTAATGCTAAAACTTTTCCAGGCTTTATTGTAGATGGATTGCAAGGAGAAGCCAATGAAGAAAGCCGGCACTATTTGGGCAAAACAGAAAAACTGGATCTTACCAAATTTGTAAATACAGAAGTCTTTAATGAAGCAGATAAAATGCTTTTTCAGCAATTGAGAAAGCTGCAGGATGTAGAAATAAATAAATATCTAAACAGGAACTCACCCTTTAGCGGTATCTGGGAAAATATTATACATACCGATGGCGACGACCTGCCCGAAGAAACCATTGCACTGATTACAGAATACCTGCATCCCAAACTAAAAAAATTAATGGAGGAACAGGCTGCCAATCCCTTTGTGTTTACACTCGCTTTGGGCACCGCTTTTAAAACAGCCAATTTAATTAATGCCGAACTAAGCGATGAGTTTATTTCGCCAGTGTTTAAAGTGGTAGCTGCCAAAAATAATTTCGAAATTATTTGTATGGTAAAGCTAAATGGACAGTTAATTCCATTGGCAGAAAATGAATGCAGCAGTAGCCTCCTGTTTCTGCAAAATGATACCGCTTATCTCTGGAAAAAAGCAGAAGATGTACTGCAGGCAGAAAAGTTTAGCAGGGATGGCAATATACAGTTAAGCAAAAGCAACTGGGCCGAAAAAATGCAGAAGATCATTCTGCCACTCACAAAAGAATACCACGTAGAATTTGATAAAAGCCTGGTAAGAGAAATAAAAGGCACCAACCCCGATGTAAAACTAATGCTGCAGGAAAAAGGTGACTACTTATTATTTCAGCCGGTGTTCAATTACAGTGGGTACGAAACAAGACTTACAGGAAAGGATACTATCACCATTCCTGATGGAGATAAAATATTAGTCATTCAGAGAAACAAAGAAGCCGAACAGGCATTTGTAAATAAGCTGGATACCCTGCACTCCATGTTTATTAAACAGGAGGAAGCTGGCAGCCTTGCACTAAAAGGTGCAGAGGTACTTCGCAATAACTGGTTCTTTTTATTTGTAGATGCCATGAAGGAAATGAAAGTGCCGGTGTTTGGATTTGAAGCACTAAAAAACTTTCGTTTTAATACAGCCCGGCCAACAACTCATATTCACGTGAGCAGTGGTATGGATTGGTTTGATGCCAAAGTAGAAATAGAATTTGGAGAACAGCGGGTAGGCATTTCCGATATTAAAAAAGCGTTGGCAGGCAAACAATCTTTTGTGCAACTGGGCGATGGCACACTCGGTATTTTGCCAGATGAATGGCTAAAAAAATATGCCCTGTTGTTTAAAGTAGGCGATGGCAGAACTGATAAACTGCGGCTGAGTAAATATCACATGAGTGTGATAGATGAGTTGTATGAAAACAGGGACGAAACGGAACTGAGTTTTGCGCTGGATGAAAAATATGAACGCCTCAGAGAATTTAAAAATATTCCGGAAATTCCAGCTCCTGCGGAAGTAGCAGAAATTTTGCGCCCTTATCAGTTATCAGGTTTTCAATGGCTCAGCTACCTCAATGATGTGGGCTGGGGAGGTATACTGGCAGATGATATGGGTTTGGGTAAAACGGTGCAGGCACTTACCATGCTGGATTATTACAGAAATACTACTGGCGGTCTTAAAGCCCTGGTAGTTTGCCCCACCACCCTGATCTACAACTGGCAGAATGAAGTAAAGAAATTTACGCCTTCGCTCAGTTACCATATTCACCATGGCAGTACCCGTAGCCGCAGTGCCGAAGAACTGCAGCAAAATCATATTATCATAACCACGTATGGCACACTGCGCAGCGATATACAACTACTCTTAAAAATTAATTTTGATTATATAGTTTTAGACGAAAGCCAGGCCATTAAAAATCCTTCCTCTAAAGTAACAAGGGCAGCCAGCCTGCTTACTGCCAAAAATCGTATATGCATGAGCGGTACCCCACTGCAGAATAATACCTTCGACATTTTTGCGCAGATGAACTTTCTTAACCCCGGCCTGTTGGGTAATATGGAATTTTTTAGAAATGAATTTGCAACCCCCATAGATAAGTTTGGTGAGCAGGAACAAAAAGATCACCTGCGAAAATTATTATTTCCTTTTATCCTGCGGCGTACCAAAGAGCAGGTGGCCAAAGACCTGCCCGAAAAAACAGAAACCATTCTTTTTTGTGAAATGGAAAAAGAACAACGCAAGATTTATGACGCTTACCGCAACAGTTACAGGGATAAAATACTGGGAACTATAAGCGAGCAGGGCATAGATAAATCGCAGCTTACCATTCTGCAGGGACTTATGAAACTGCGGCAGATCTGCGATAGCCCAGCCATATTAAATGAAGAAGAAAAATATCCCAATCATTCTATTAAGCTCGATGAACTCACCAGGGAAATAGCCGAAAATATCGGAGATCATAAGGCACTTGTTTTTTCCCAGTTCCTCGGTATGCTGGCATTGATAAAAGCAAAGCTGAAAGAAATGCAAATTCCTTTTGAATATTTTGATGGAAGTACGTCGGCACCGGACAGGGAAAAAGCCATTCAGAATTTTCAGAACAATGATGAGTGCAGGGTATTTCTTATTTCTTTAAAAGCGGGTGGTGTGGGTTTAAACCTTACGGCTGCCGATTATGTTTATATAGTAGATCCATGGTGGAACCCTGCTGTAGAGCAGCAGGCCATTGACCGGACACACCGTATAGGACAAACGAAAAACATTTTTGCCTACCGCATGATTTGTATAGATACCATTGAAGATAAAATTCTGCAACTGCAGGAACGTAAAAAAATACTTGCCAGGGAATTGATAACTGACGACAATGGCTTTGTAAAAACACTGAGCAAGGCAGATGTGGAGTATTTGTTTAGTTAAATCATAGCGGTTATTTCATAGAAGTCCCCGTTCTTACCAGCACGGGCATTCATCTGATGAGTAGGGCTTCAGACTACTATACTTAAATCATGATGATATAAAAAACCCTTTAGCCGTTAAGCCAAAGGGTTTTTAATAAGCTCTGCTGTCTCTTATTTAACTAAGCCAGGTAATTCTTCAGGCGTTGAAAATCTCTGCTTGAATTATGAAAAAACAGGCTGTTAAAAGCTGCTGCAATGGACTTGGCCAGTACAGACAGGGTTAGAGGGTGTGGTTCATTTTTTTTCATACAATTGGAATTGGGTTTTAAGAGTATAAAGGTATAAACGGATTGTAATCTGGTCAAGCGTGGTTTTGCTGAATTTACATTTGCGTAATTTCCGCAATCATTTCTTCTTAGATTCCGGTAAACATTTGACTGTTCCTCTTTAGTTTTTGTCCTTTCTTGTAATATTTAATCGGGTAAATGCCCGGTTGCTGGGTAAGCTTTGCAATAAAATTTTTAATCTGGTATATTACCGGATGTTGTGTTTTGGTTTGGTTTGTCTGGTTCATTTATTTATGGGTTTTATACATGGCTAACGCAGTGAGAGCGGGATTATTGTATAGGGCAGGGCTGTAGGCGTTGGCTTCCGCTAGTTGAAAATCGTTTTTCGGAGCTATAAAATTAAACAGCCATTAGGGGATAAAGATCTGTTATATGTTTAATCATATCATATCAAAACAATTAAAATATACAACAACATTTCTTAACTAAAAAAGTATTAAAAAAAATAAAATATTTTAAATCTAAGAGATGAATTAATTCGTATTTAATCGTTATTTAAATAAACTAACATCAAATTATTATCATCATGAAAAAGAATTTTTTTTCCCTTCTAATGATTGCAACAGCATCTACAGTAATGTTTACGGCCTGCAATGACAGTTCTAAAGAAACCAGTTCCACCACAACAATGTCTGCCGACACTACAACTACCAGCACTATGCCGGCCGATAATATGATGGCAGAAGAAAAGGGTGTAATGGTTGGAGGCGCCAACATGGTTCCTTCTAAAAATATTGTAGAAAATGCCATCGGTTCTGCAGACCATACCACATTGGTAGCTGCAGTAAAGGCTGCAGGTTTGGTAGAAACCCTGAGTGGTACGGGTCCGTTTACAGTATTTGCACCCACCAATGAAGCATTTGCAAAATTGCCTGCTGGTGCAGTAGATAACCTTTTGAAACCAGAAATGAAAGGAGATCTTACCAGTGTACTTACCTATCATGTAGTACCCGGTGCTATTATGGCCGCAGATTTAAAGGATGGCCAGAAATTAAAAACCGTACAGGGCAAAGATTTAATGGTATCTGTAAAAGACGGCAAAGTAATGATTAATGGAGCGTTGGTAACAATTGCCGATGTAGTATCCAAGAATGGTGTTACGCATGTAATAGATGCAGTACTAATGCCTAAAAAATAATCTCTTCTAAAAAAGTTGTTTTGTTTTTAAATTTAAAGAAAGCTGTCTGCAAAGGCAGCTTTCTTTTTTTATGCAAAAGAGTCCTTCCTTCATCTTATATCAAACGGAATTTCATTTTAGGCCAATGTGTGGTAGCTGAAATTTAGGTTAGCTTTTGTGTGGGTGGGTTTGGTAAATGCCTACCCGAAGTATTGGGCTGCGTTATAAATCAAACAGGTATTAGTATATTCAACATTTTAATACGCTTATCAATTTATAAAAACAGGATCATTTCCTGTAATACTATTTCATTAATTTAAATGGATATTTACCAACACATGAAAAAATATTTTTGCTTGCTGCTTACTTTATTTTTTTTCTATCAATGCTGCCTTGCACAATATAAACTTAAGGAAGTAACCGCACTGGGTAAGCTGCAGGCAAGGCATGTAAAATATTATGCAGATACTAAAGAATGGGTATTGTCAAACGGATATTATGTTTTTAAAATGAATGAAAGTTTTGAAGACGCTAAATTGTTATTCAATACTTATCCCAAATACCAGTTTGAACTTGAACGCCTGCCCAATAAAAATTTCTTTTCCCGGCATTTTGATACAGAGTCCCCACCTTATGGATTAGAGTACAGGGCAAAAAAATTAGACTCCAGTGCTATTTATATAATGGATGATTCTTTAAAAAATATCAGCCATCTTAATCCATTCACTTATGTAAGGGGACGAATAGTGCAGGACAATAAAAAACTGAGACTTTGGGCTATGAACAATTGTTTTTTATGGGGCAAAGATTCAGCACTTTTTTGCACAGATGCTTTAATTAGCATACTTAGAATTATTAATAATAAAGACAGCATCTATAATATAGCAATCAACAGCAGCATTACCGCTTTTGAGGCTTCAGCAGAGGGGGATTTTATAGTAGCCGGTACTAAAGATTCGGGTTGGTATTTTATAGCTTCGGCACAGCCGGAAAAATTTATTAAGATACCGGCATCTGCAGATAAAAATAAGGCAACCGGTTTTTATTTTGACGACAGCAGAAAACAATTATGGGTAAAGGAAGAAAAAAGCTGGCTGGGATTGCAGGCATTG
>JBKJSJ010000051.1:0-8434 GCA_046595965.1 Ferruginibacter sp. | reverse complement strand
TTCACCATCCTTCCATCCCCATAAATACCTGCAGGCATAAGTTCTGTAGGGGCTCCATTTTTTAGATATTTTCAGCATCTCTATTTTCATTTCTTTTTTATCTGTTGCATCTATACTGTATAATTTACAAATAGCCTGTTGTATTCCTAAATCATCTACCGCAAAAACATCTTCTCTTGCCAGCGTAAACATCAGGATCATTTCTGCCGTCCAGCGACCAATACCTTTTATCTGGATAAGGTATTCGATTAATTCTTCATCTTCCATTTTATGCAGGCGTGCATCGGTGAGTTTATTTTCTATAAAAAAATTGCAAACGTTTAATATATAATTTGTTTTGGCATTGCTGAGGCCAATGCTGCGCAACTCATCAAAAGGTTTGGTTACAATTTCTTTTGGAGTAGGATTTTTTTTATTAAACAACGCCAGGAATCTTGCATAAATAACCGCCGCCACTTTGGTACTCAACTGCTGGCTGATGATGGATGCGCAAATATGCAGGTGTACATGATTGCGTTTTTGCAAAACATATTTTTGCTGCGGGAGAATTATTTTATGAAGCTTTTTGTCTTTGGATAAATGAGTGATGTGTGGCATAAATGTCAATGGTCATTAGGTCAATGGTCAAAAAGTCAATAGTCAATGGTGAAAAATTGAAGGAATTATAAATATAGAAACACTTTGAACATTAACTACTTCTTGAACTTTTGAAACCCTCTACCTTACCTTCATAATTGTTCTCACCTGTTGAACGGATCCGTTTTGAAAACGGGCATAATAAACGCCCGTGCCAAGGTGCCCACTCTCCCATGAAACAGTGTAAGTGCCTGCTGCAGCATACTCCTGGTCTATAAGTGTGGCTATTACCTGACCCAGGGTATTTATAATTTGCACCAGCGTGTGCCCGCCACTGGTAGTAAACCGTATAGTCGTTTTTTGAGTAAAAGGGTTTGGATAATTATCTATTAATGAAGTGCCGCTAGTATTTGGCAGCACAGGATTGCAGGCACTGGTTTTTACAAGGGGTATATTTTGAAAATTCTGCAGCATGATTTGCTGAAGATCGCTGGTTTTTACACAAAGCCAATCCTGTAACATAGACGCATACACGCTGCGAAAATCGTATTGCATAGGAATGTTATCATTCACCGTTGCGGCTGTGGGTATGGCAGGGTTGGTGCCGTGTACCAGTTGGCGGGCATTGCTGCCAAAAACAAATAACGGTGCGGCTGCACCATGGTCGGTGCCGGTGCTGCTGTTACTTTTTATGCGGCGGCCAAATTCGCTAAAGGTGAGCCCCATCACTCTTTCTTCCACACCTAAATACTTAAGATCATCCTGGAAAGCCTTGATGGCATCGCTTACATTTTTCATTAGGTTGGCATGGTTGCCGGTAGAAGTATTGGTAGTGCTGGTTTGCAGGGAGTGTGTATCAAAGCCTCCATAACTTACCATATAAATTTTTGTTTTCAAGCCACCCTTTACAAGCCGGGCTACAATTTTTAATTGATCGGCCAGCGGGTTGGGAGTTGGATAAAGAGACTGCTGAGTTACGCTAAGTGCAGCATCCTTTACCACATCGGCATACTTAGCTGTTTGTTTGGCTACCTGCCTCACATATTTAAGTTCTTTACCTGCCAATGTATTGGGAGCAGCATCTTCTACACCGCTGATAAGATTATAAAAACTGGTGGGATTGCTGATGCTCATTCCCATACTTACGCTGGGGCCCTGAAAAACAAGGGATGTTACAGAACCAATTTGTATGCCCAGTGGGTGGGGCATACTGCTGGTAGGGTAACCGGTAGGGAAATTCGGATATTCATAATCCAGGTAGCGGCCACCCCATCCGTTTACCAGCACCTGGTTGCTGTCGGAAGCACTCATCCAGATATCGGTTGCCCTGAAATGAGAAAAGCTTGGTTGAGGATACCCTACTGATTGTACGACTCCCAATTTTCCTTCATTATACAAAGATTGCAATCCGGCCATGGATGGGTGCAAGCCTGTTTTAGCATTGCTACTTAATCGTAATATCTTGGCTTCTTCAATAGCTATATTGGTTCTTGCATTGTAATAATTGCTGTAGCCATCAATAGGTATTACCATATTCAATCCATCGTTCCCTCCTTGCAACTGCACAATCACCAGCACATGATCATTGTCTGTGCCAGTGCCCAGCAGTTTGGCCAGGGGGCTATCAGCAGCAAATGATTTTAATGAAAACCCATTGATCACCGTGGGCAATATGGCTCCTGTGATTGTGTTTCTTAAAAAATCTTTTCTTTTCATTGCAATAATTTTTGCTTTTATAAACCAAAATTTTTTCAGCTCAACTGGTATTCTGCCAGGCGCATCAAATACTGGAATAAACTAACTAACCTTGTTTTTACGATAGCAGCATTTGCCAGGTTTGCAGGATTACTTATATAAGTAGTCCAGGCTGTGGTCCAGTATGCATCTGTTGATTGTCCGCTTAATAAAATATCTGTTTTTAGCTGGTCTCTGCTTGCCTGAGACAGTGGCAGTGTAAGAAGATATTTTACAGCATCTGATATCAACGCATTGGGATTTCCGGGATCGGGCATGGAAGCTGCAAATAAAACAGGATCAATTTTTATATTTTTTCCAGACCGGGAATAACCGCCTGCAGCCATGGTATCGGTAAACTGGTTTCGTTTTGGTAGGGTATCGCTGTTTATCCATATTTCGTGAAACTGCGGCCGTTGATAATACACTGCCCAGCCTGCCACATTTGGTGGATCGCCAATGTCCATTTGCAGTGCATTAGCAGAGGTCTGCAAAAATTGCCACATAAAATTATTGCTGATATAATCGGTGGCCACTGGAAATTGCACACTAAACTCCCGGCACATTCCCACAATTATATCCACCGGAGTTTTAATAACGCAGCCCTGGTTTAAGGCATCAAAAAAATGTTCGCTTTTAAATAATGCAGCCATAACCGGCAGCAACTCGTAATTACTACTTTTAAAAATTTGTGCCAATGGTACTATTACATTGGCTTCTGTGGCAGCATCAATTTCGTAATACACAAAGAAGCGGTATAATTTTCTGCAGATATTGAGAGAAACTTCATTGGTATTAAAGATCATGGTAAGCAGGTCGTTCAATTCCAGGTCTCCGGCTGTGGCACCGGTTCTGCCGGTTATGATTGTATTATTAAAATAAGAAGAAAAGGTTTTACCGGTTATATCATGCCGGTTAATATTAAAAAATGTGGTATTGTTAGTGCCATTTAATTGCCATCCGGTAAGCACTTTAGCCGCTGCCAGCACATCCGTTTCTATAAACGGAGCCGAAGCATTGTCTATCCCTTTGCCTACAGTAAACAATTCCAGCAATTCCCTTGCATAGTTTTCATCGGGGGCTGCTTTAGTATTAAGGTAGCCATTCAGATAGCGGAGCATACCGGTATCTAAAGAAATGGCTTTTGTAAAATTTTTAAAATTGCCCAATACATTTTGCCTGATAACAGTATTGTTTTGATAACACCAGATTGCTCTTGCTATTTCCTGCGTTTCTGTAGCAAAATGATTGTGCCAGAACAGCACCAATTTTTCCCGGATATTTCTTTCCTGGTTTATCATTAGCCCCAGCCACCAGTTTTTATAATTGAGCCTGCGCTGAAATTCTATACCTCCGTCAGTAGTATTAATATTTACCCAGGAGCTGCCCAATGGTATGGCAGCATCGGGATCTCCGGCAGTTACAGAATTATTATATGTTTTTACCGGGGGAGTGGGAGCAGTGGCCGGTACATTGAGCATATAATCTACTGCCTGGCTCATACTCATTGCTGCAAAAAAATCTACGTCTGCTTTTTTAGCCCCAAACATGGTTCTTCTTAAAAGATGTAAGGTTTCGATCCTGGTCCATGCGCCGGAATAAGGCTGAATACCGCTTAATACCCTGGCACCTTTATAGTCCGAAAAAGGAACTTGCTTTTTACGGGATGTTTTGGTTGCAGTTAAAAAATCTTTTCTATCCATGGCAGTAATTTTGGAGTGTTAGATGAGAAAAAGAAAAGTAATGACTTGTTAAATATAGATTGGTTTAATATGTTATCGATGTTTATTTTTATGAACCTCATAAACATTTGATAGCTATCTCACAAAAAATAGTTTAGCCATCAATTATATAAAAGCCTGCGTTCGCAGGCTTTTATATAAGGACTATTCAAATTTAAAAATTACTCCGTCGTCCAGCTCATCTCCCCACCTTTTTCGTCTTTCAGCATTATGCCTGCTGTTGCCAATTGGTTCCTGATTTTATCCGAAGTAGCAAAATCTTTTTTGTCTTTGGCTTCCTTACGAATATCTATGAGCAATTGCATTACTGCTTTAAATGTTTGGATATTGGATGCAGAAATTTCCTTCAAGCCCATAATATCCTCTAAATAGGTTTTAAATTTTTCTTTCATCAATTGCAGGGTGGCCGCACTGATGGCATTGGCTGCTATCAATCCATCTTTGATAGAATTAATAATAGGTGCCATCTCAAACATATTGGCAAGCACCCTTGGGGTGCCAAAATCATCCTCAATAAACTCATCCAGCTCATTGAGCCAGGTATTAATTTTTGTTTCTAATTCTGCATCCACTCCAGGCTCTGAACTCCCTATTGACAACTTATTTAAATTTTCATAAGCCTCCCACAAACGCTTAAACGCTTTTTCACTTGCTGCCAGTGCTTCGCTGCTAAAATCAAGTGTGCTGCGATAATGACTCTGCAGAATAAAAAACCTTACCGTCATAGGGTGAAAAGCCTGCGTTAATAATGGATGTTGGCCGCTAAACAACTCCGTTAGTTTAATCACATTGTTATAGCTCTTGCCCATCTTTCTTCCATTGATGGTTATCATATTATTGTGCATCCAGTACTTTACCGGTGCAGTATGATTGCAGATGGTGCTTTGTGCTATCTCACTTTCATGATGCGGAAATTGCAGATCCATTCCGCCGCCATGAATATCAAATTGGGTTCCCAAATATTTAGTGGCCATTGCCGAGCATTCTATATGCCATCCCGGGAAACCTTCGCCCCAGGGGCTTTTCCAGCGCATGATATGCTCTGGTGCGGCCGACTTCCACAAGGCAAAATCTGCCAGGTCTCTTTTTTCTTCCTGCCCATCAAGCGCACGGGTAGCTTCGCCGGTAGAGCCAGATGCCAACAGGTCTTCTATTACCCGGCCACTCAGTTTTCCATATTCATAATTAGCCGCATATTTTTTTACGTCAAAATAAACCGACCCGTTTTTTTCATACGCATATCCTTCGCTGATGATTTTTTCTATCATATTTATCTGCTCCACAATATGGCCGGTGGCAGTGGGTTCTATGCTGGGCTCTATACAGTTAAACTGCTTCATAGCCCAGTGATAGAGGTTAGTATATTTTTGCACCAGCTCCATGGGTTCCAGTTTTTCAAGCACTGCTTTTTTAGATATTTTATCTTCTGCCTCCCTACCTTCTTCTTCAAAATGGCCTGCATCGGTAATGTTGCGTACATACCTTACTTTGTTACCCAGGTAGATAAGGTAGCGGTACACTACATCAAAGCTAATGTAGGGCCTTGCGTGACCCAAATGGCTTTCGCCACTTACTGTGGGGCCACACACATACATGCCCACATGACCGGGTATAATAGAAGTAAATATTTCTTTTTGCCTGGTATAGGAATTATAAATTTTTAATGGCATGTGATTTATTTATTTTGTTGCGGCTGTATATTTCTGAATTGGTTTTCTCAAAAAAATGAGGGGTCATTATTCATCATTTTTATTAAGTCAGAAAAATTAAAGATAAAGTTTTTTTGAAAAGAGTTAATTGCTGATTAAACAAAAGCGGAGGAAATAAACCGCTTACACAATTTTTTATTTGCTGCAGGCGCAACAACAACTGAAATAATAAACAGAAGAAGACCCGTTTTTCATAGCTGCAAGTTAAGGTTTATTGTAATAGATATCTGCCACAATAGGAAAATGATCGCTTACACTTTTACCAATGCGCACAAATTGCTCTATGGTAAATCTTTTATCAGTAAAAATATTATCTATTCTAAGTGTTGGCGAAATATGCGAATAGGTTCGGCCAATGCCACTTCCTTTTTCTGCAAAACTATTGAGCAAACCTTTGCCAATAGTAGCATAAGCGTAACTGTTTGGCACATCATTAAAGTCGCCGCAAACAATTACAGGGTAAGGGCTTTCATCAATTGCTGCTTTAACGTGTTCGCTTTGTTCTTTGCGTTTTAAAAAACCCGCTTTAAATTTAGAAACAATATTTCTTGACCTTTTTAATTTGCTTTCTTCTTTTAAAGTAGGTTCTTCAAGGTACTGCAGTTCATCATCACTAAACTTAAGCGACTGCAGGTGAAGATTAAAAACCCTGAACGTATCCTGACCTTTTAAAATATCTATGTACTGAAATATAGAATTATAATTGTTGGGGCTATAGCTGATACTTTTTTTATTTACTATGGGATATTTAGAAAATATTATAATGCCGAAGCGGTGGTCCTGATCAAAATCTAATTTAGAATTGTAGGTGTAATAGAAATAAGGCATTTTAAGATCTCTCACAAAATCGGGCAGGTAGTTAATGGCTTTGGGCACACTATCGCTGCCCACCATTTCCTGAAAACAGGCCACATCCGGCTGATAGGAATTGATGAGCCAGAGCATCTGTTGTTTTTTTTCCGGATGGGTTTTATGCTGGGCTATTTCAAAGTGTTCTACATTCCAGCTCATGACTCTTATTGAAGTGCTTTCTTTCTCCATTTCAAAATCATGGGTAACTCTTATTTTAACGAGTTGGCGCAGTGGGGTCCATGCCAGCAAAAGCGTAACAATACTGATGAGTGTATAAACTGGTTTTGCTATCAGCCAAAAAAAAATAAATCCAATTAAAACAAGTAAGAAATAAAAAGATGCCAGGGCAAAAAAACCTGTGATCCAAAAAGTAGCCGGGTTTAGCCAGTATCCATAACAGCCCAATAAAAAAAATACTGCAGTAATAATATTGCAGAAAATAATGAGCCTTTTGGTGAAACGTCTTACCGGGTGTGCCATGCAATAAAGATAGGAGGATTTTAAGAATATTTTTTATCCCCTATACCGACTTTACATAATAAATAGTACAACCTGATTTCTGTCGGCATAATACCATCTAATATTTACAAGTAATCCTTTCCGAAAAAATCGGGACAGGTTGGCCTACTTTATAAATAAATATGGTATAACAAACAAACAATGATTGCCCCGTTACTAAAACATAAAAGCCACCCCTAAAAAATTGGGATGGCTTTGTTTTATAAAAAATAATTTATACCGCTTGTATTTTTATTCATAGGAGTTCAACCGGTATTTACCAAAGCCCAAACGCATACTACTAGCTAGCGGGAGCCTGTAATCATATTCAGTTTGGTATTATCCAAATAATCCTGCTTTTTTTAATGGCCTTGTTCCTTCACCAATTAAAAAACCGTTCTGATATATCTGTATGGTATAATTTCCCTTTACAAATTTGGCTGGTGCAAACGAAAAAGAAACCTTTTGTGTTTTGGCAGTTTCCAATGCCACAGGCAGTTTTGCGCTGTATTGTTTTTCGCCTTCCTCACGTGCACTAAAACTTCCGCCAGTAGAAGGTGCTGCTTCTACTTTTACACCATCAGGCCCCAGCACTACAACATACAAATCGGTGCTGCCGTTTTGCACTATGCGGTTAGCCACATCAAAACTTACCATTAGTTTATCTACCTTTTTTGCCCTTTCAGAAATTTTTTCTTTCCCATTTCTTTTTACATTCATGGGTGTAATAACAATGTTTGATGCATTGAGGGTAGAACCGATATCTACTTTTTTCTCAAGTTCCACCTTGGCTGCATTGCTTACAGTGAGCTCGCCGCTAAGCCTGTTATTGTCTGATTGCAGTCGGGCTACTTCCTGCTGCAGGTTTGATATTTTGCCATTTAATTTTGCAATCAAAGATTTTGCCCTACCTAATTCTTCCTTAGTAGCTTTTTGATTATTTAATATACTGCGTATCTCTTCCTTTGTTTTGGTTATTTCTGCATTCTTTTCTTCCAGCTTAGAATTTAATCCGGTGTTTATACCAGACAGGGAATCCAGGCGGTAGAGAGAAGCATCAAAGCTGGATTGCACTTCGCTTTTTTCTGCAGTTACATCAGATAAGGCGGTTTCTTTTTGCTGAATGTTTTGGCCTGTTTTGCTATTGTCATAAATCATGTAGCCTCCCAGGCCCAGAACGGCTGCGCCTAAAACGGCTATCAAGCCATTTTTATTATTAATGGGAGATTTTTTTTTATGCAGTTCCACTACAGGAACCGGTTCATTAGTGTGATTCATTTTATTAGATTTAAGTATTGGAAATTGGTGAGGTATAATTTATAA
>JBKJSJ010000145.1:0-2727 GCA_046595965.1 Ferruginibacter sp. | reverse complement strand
AAGAGCATCATAATAAAAAAACATTTCAACAGGAGTGTGATGAGTTTATTGAAAAGTATGGCTTCCAAAAATTTAAGGATTAATTTGACTAAAGTCAATACAATAAATATTATTAGTCCTCCAGCTAAAGCTGGAGGCAATTCATGGAGACAATTCATGGAGGCAATTCATGGAGGAAACTCAAGATTTACCCAATTGATTTGCCACAGTGATATGCCAGTGATTTGCCACAGGCTTCAGCCTGTGGATTAATAAATAAAGATTAATTTGGCTTTAGCCAAACCTTCGCTAATATAAAATAAATACTATGCTACATGTAAGTGTTTATATCCATTTTGTATGGAGTACAAAAAACCGGGTGCCGCAATTAAAAAACAAAGCAGTTAGAGATGCCATGTGGCTTCACATTAAAGATAATGGTAACCGCAAGGGTATTTTTATTGATTTTGTAAATGGGCACCAGGAACATTGTCATTGCCTGGTCTCTCTGGGAACCGAACAAACCATTAGCAAAGTAATGCAGTTGATAAAGGGAGAACCAGGATTTTGGTTTAACAAACAAAATTTGATAAAAGAAAAACTTGAATGGCAGGATGATTATTTTGCTGTTTCAGTTTCGCAATCAGTATTGAACAAGGTGAGGGAGTATATTAAAAACCAGGAAGAGCATCATAATAAAAAAACATTTCAACAGGAGTGTGATGAGTTTATTGAAAAGTATGGCTTCCAAAAATTTAAGGATTAATTTGACTAAAGTCAATACAATAAACATTATTATTCCTCCAGCTAAAGCTGGAGGCAATTCATGGAAGCAATTCATGTAGGAAATTTATGGAGGCAATTCATGGAGGAAATTCATGGAGGCAATTCATGGAGGAAATTCATGATGGCAATTCAAAGAAGCAACTCAACAATTGCCACATTGAATTGCCACACCCATTTATCCTGGTGGATAAAAAAAATATCCTTACAATCGGCTTTAGACAAAAAACAATAATTGTAAGCTGTGAGGGGAAGAAGACAGTCAGCGTGGTTACTAACCTGCTGATAAACATTTTAAAAATAGATAAAAATAAAATCATGAAAAAAATTACAACAATTATTGCCCTCCTTCTTTTGCACAATTTTATCTGTGCACAGGCAACGGGCAACAAAAAAAATGCCGGTATGAAAAAAACCGATCCAATCGTCGGCACCTGGCGATTGATTGAGTTTGCAGATTTGGACTCCATTACCCAAGTGTGGAAATACCGTTATGGAAAAAATCCCCGTGGCTTTTTCACTTATACAAAAAATGGTGTCCTCAATCTAAACATAAGCTCAGATAATCCGCCAAAGATTTCGGAAGACTCTGCCAAACATCATAACATTAACCTACTTGATTTTGTAGATAATATATCCCTTGGCTATTTTGGAACTTACACGGTTGATGAAAAAAATTCTACCGTCATTCATCATGTTAAAGGTGGTAGTATCCTTTGGTATATTGATACCGACCAGCCAAGAAAATTTCAATTGAAAGGGGATACATTGTCAATTGGTGATAATAAAACATGGAAAAGAGTATTGGTAAGAGCAGATTAAATACAAAAGGGTGCATTAAAATTTATGTAATGAAAAAAATAATCATTCTTCTTTCTGCAATTTTGTGCACAGGATTTTTGCACGCACAACAATCAACAACTAACAACCAGCAGGCAGTGCAGCAAACAGTAATTAAAATGTTTAGTGCTTTATCAAACCGTGATTCAATCAGCCTGAAAGCATATTGCACGGCTGATGTTACGTTATACGAATATGGCCAGGTATGGAATATGGATACACTTATTATGAAAGCTATCATCCAAAACCAGGCAGCAGATTTTAAACGGGTTAATACTTTTGATTTCATAAATACCACGGCAGATAAAAATATTTCCTGGGTTACTTATCGTCTTCAGTCTGCAATAACCAGGGATAGTAAACTGGTAACAATACATTGGCTGGAGACAGTAGTTTTAGTTAAAGAAAAAAAACAGTGGAAGGTAAAACATCTGCATTCAACTCTTATTAAACGAAGTTAAAAAACCAACTGCAATACATTTCAATAATACAATCAACATAAAACTTATGAAAAAGTTTTGGATCTTTTTTATTGTCACTTACCTTTTAGCAACTCCTGCTTTTTCGCAAACAACATTCAGCGATGAAACAAAAAAGTATATTGAGTTTAACGACCCGGTTACTGTATTTAAAAATGCACTTTTAATTGATGGCAAAGGCAATGCTGCAAAACCCCATCAAACAATTATCATCAGCAATGGTAAAATTGATTGGGTGGGTGATGATGCAAAAGCAATCAATCCCAAAAATGCTAATATTATCGAACTAAATGGCAAAGCTATTATGCCGGGATTGGTTATGCTGCATGAACACATGTACATATCAGCACACTCCATCACTCCCCGGTATTTAAATTTAAAACAACTGCCATTTAGTTTTCCCCGTCTTTACTTAGCAGCCGGAGCTACCACTATTAGAACCTGCGGCAGCATTGAACCCTACTCTGATATCCGAATAAAAAAAGATATTGATCTGGGTGTATATCCAGGGCCTTATATTGAATTGACAGCTCCATATATTGAAGGGAAGTCAGCCATATTTCCGCAAATGAAAGAAAATAAAACTCCCGAGGAAGCGGCCGCATTTGTAAACTATTGGGCCGGCCAGGGCTTTACCTCTTTTAAG
>JBKJSJ010000099.1:0-2978 GCA_046595965.1 Ferruginibacter sp. | reverse complement strand
TGCTGCAACGCTATAGGCAAAATTACTGTTGAAATGATCTGCATGCGTAGTAAGGGGTTCTTCCAGCCCGCTCTCTACCAATCTAAAATAACCATCGTATCCCCCGCTATGTTGCTGTGGAAGTACATTATCTATTAAATTTTTTAATTCATTATTACCCGATTGTTTTTTAAAGGCATCTTCATAAGATGCAATCCCTTTCCTTCCGTTATAAAAACTCGTTACCAGTTCTTCAGCATAACTGGTAAACCCTTCATCCATCCATGCATACAGGCTTTCGTTGGTGCCCAACATCATTTGGTACCAACTATGCATCCATTCGTGAAAGGCAGTACCTACCGAAGCAGATACTATCAATGTAGCCATAGGATATTCCATGCCACCATCCCCGCCATGTATAAAAGAATATTGCGGATAAGGATATTGGCCAAAGTTTTTTTCTATAAAAGGTAATACCTTCACAGCCGCATCTGCTATAACAATCCAGGCACTATCATTTTTAGGATCATTTGGCTTATCATTAAAAATTACATGAATAACCGGTCCGTTAGATATCTTTCTAACGATATGTTTGTAATCCGGATCGGCAGCCCACACAAAGTCGTGTATATTATTGCCAACAAAATGCCAACTGCGTTTAGCCTGTGTAGTTGGTTTTAGTTCTGTTCCCGGTTTATCGTACCCCCATCCAATTTCATTGGCATTTATCAATACACCTGTGCCGCCTAGTTTATAGTTTTTATCAATATTAATGGTTATATCAAAATCACCCCAAACACCATAAAACTCACGGGCCACATATTGGTTGGGGCTCCAGCCATCATTATCATACTCACATAACTTTGGATACCATTGGCTCATGCTGTAACGTACGCCGGTAGCAGGATTATCTCTCCCGCTTCTTCTTACCTGCAGCGGCACCTGTGCTTCAAACTCCATGTCTAAAACTACTTTACTATTGGGCAAAATGGGTTTGGTGAGATTTACTTCCAGAATGGTTTCATGATATTTAAATGGCTGAGTAATACCATTCATTTTAATAGATCTTATTTTTTGATATCCTATTTCATCAGGTTTAAGTTTAGATATACGATCAGTTACTCTTGAATCCCAATCCCGCTTATTATTAATTATTTGTTTGCCCAGTTCCCTGCTGCGCACATCCATACTACTGTTGGGCTGAAATGCATTAAAGTACAAATGATAAAAAAGCTTACTGAGTTTATCGGGAGAATTATTTGTGTACTCAATTTTTTGTTTACCTGTAAATTGATTGCTGTTTACATCCATATCAATATTCATCGTGTACCTTACCCTTTGCTGCCACCTGTTTGGCTGAGCTGCAGAAACCAGAAATAAGAAAATAGTAATAAGAAATAAAAAAGTTGATTTGTAATTCATGTGGTTCATTTGTTTGCCGTAAATTTCGGCAAAATACTGTTATGCAAACCAGAAAATTTATAAACGGGTATCCATATATATATTATTCAAAAGAAACTTATAGTGAAGAAGAATTACTACAAAGGAGTACACAATTTTTATTACGCATAGATAAACGAAGAACCTGCCGGAATTTTAGTGACAAGCCCATTGCGAGGATTGTTATTGAAAATATTATTTTATCTGCCTCTACTGCTCCCAGTGGCGCACACAAACAACCCTGGACATTTTGTGTAGTAACCAATGCGGAAATAAAAAAACAAATTAGAATAGAAGCTGAAAAAGAAGAATACGAAAACTACAATAGCCGCATGCCCGAAGAATGGAAAAAAGATTTACTACCGCTGCAGACAGACTGGGAAAAAGAATTTTTGGAAACTGCTCCTTACCTCATCATTGTTTTTAAAAAGAGTTATGAACTGGATGCTGCAGGCCATAAAACGAATACCTATTACGCTACAGAAAGTTGTGGAATTGCCTGTGGTTTTTTATTGGCAGCCATTCATGATGCAGGATTTGTGGCCCTGACTCATACCCCCTCTCCTATGAATTTTTTAAGCAAAATTTTAAAAAGGCCTGTAAATGAAAAACCATTTTTAGTAATACCTGTTGGTTATGCCGCAGATGAGTGTTGGGTACCGGATTTAAAGAGGAAGGGGCTAAATGAAATAGCTGCATTTTATGAATGATGATGCAGCAGAAACTGATTTATATTTTCCCTTCCACTACAATTACAATCTCACCTTTTACAGCCTTTGCATTAAAATAATCATGCACTTCCTGTAGTGAGCCTCTTTTATTTTCTTCAAATTTTTTGGTAAGTTCACGACTTACACAACATTGCCTTTCTGCCCCAAAGTATTCTATAAAGTTATGGAGTGTTTTTACTAATCGCATGGGGCTTTCATAAAAAACCATAGTGCGTTCTTCTAATGCCAATTTTTTCATCAGGGTCTGTCTTCCTTTTTTAAGAGGCAAAAAACCTTCAAAACAAAAACTATTTATGGGTAACCCACTATTGACTAATGCAGGCACAAATGCCGTGGCACCTGGCAAACATTCTACCCGAATATTATTTTTTACACATTCTCTTACCAGCAAAAATGCTGGATCGCTTATGCCGGGTGTGCCTGCATCTGTAAGCAATGCAATGCTTTTGCCTGCCGCCATCTGATCGGTAAGATGGGCAACAATTTTGTGCTCGTTGTGCTGGTGATAAGGAGATATTGGTTGCTGAATATTATAATGATTAAGCAATACAGAAGAAGTGCGAGTGTCTTCTGCTAAAATAAGATCTACGCTTTTTAATACTTCGATAGCCCTGAAAGTAATATCTGCAAGATTGCCTATAGGCGTGGGGATGATAAATAAAGACATAATTTGCAAATGTGCAAACGTGCAAATGTGCAATTATGCAAATGTGCAAATGTGCTGATGTACCAAAGGCTAATAGCTAAAGGCTAAAAAGCTGTTTTTAATTAATAGTTACTTCAAACATTTCCATTACCGGGTTGGCTAATAATTTTTGTGCGGCATTG
>JBKJSJ010000097.1:0-12136 GCA_046595965.1 Ferruginibacter sp. | reverse complement strand
GTATGCAGCAATATTTTCCTGGCCGGGAATATCCTGCGTGAATACCAGTGTGCAATTCCCGCATTTCAATAACATAAAATTTTCTACAGAAACCGTATAATCTTTTACAGAAAAAACGGGTTGCAGATTGCCCGATCGGCAAAGCGGGCAATTACTATAATGAATCATTTCCATAAAATTAAGGATGCAAAGAAAACCAATTTAATTTACTTACCAGTGCTTTGATAAGATTTGGAAGACGGTGTAGCTTCTGCAGGTTTGATGCTTCCGAAAAGGCCGGCAGGATTATCATGTGTAAAATAAATAATCAATGATATAACCGCAATGGAGCCCATAATTACTGCGGCTATCCACCACCGGGAGTGTTTTTTTTCTTCCCCGGTATTCAGCAATTCAGTCATGGCAGCACTGTTGGTTTGAGTATCGCCCACAAGTATGTTATGCGCTACATCTGGATGTATGACTCTTTCTGCAGGCACTTCCGGAAAAAAAGAAGCAGGCAAAGCTGTAGATTTAAAATGCAGGTCGTCATTTTCATCTTTATAAAAACTACCCAATGTATGTATTGGAAATTCTTCGGTGATTTGTAAATTTTTTATGCGGTTGCAATAGTTGCTGATTAAAGTAGTTGCTTCTGTTGTAGTGATTTTTTTTTGTTCTGCAATAAAATTAATGAGGCCATCAGAAGATACTTCGCTGTCGCTTAGTTCCACAAAGGGAATTGGAGCCAGCATTTTTTTTTGCCCCGGCAAAAATTCTGCATGGCCCGGATGCAGCAATAATGAACCCACTGCCGGTAACGGGCAATTTTTATTTTGATATAAATAAGTTGTCAGCAATTTTTCCATGTAGCGCAAAAATAGCTTTTAAAAGTTAATTAAAATTCCTGCGGTGGCGTTTAACCCATACACAGGGTAATTATGCCAGCGTTCATATTTATCATTGAGAATATTATTTAAATTCATCCATGCACTAAATTGTTTGTTTATTTTAAACTCTGCCCCTGCACTTAAATCGGTACCGCCTGTGAGTGGCCTGCTGCTGTTGTTTTTGGTGAGGTAATTTCCCCCGTTGAAAAAGTAAAAGTCGGTTTTTAATAACAAGCGTTCAAATGCCCACCACCTCAGCGAACTGGTAAATTCCATCGGGACGGTATGCCATGCCCTGGCATTGTTTTTTAAACCTGTGTAGCCATTAAAAGTTACACCTGCAGTGGCCGTAAATTTATCCTGGCTTATATAACTGATGTCGCCATGCACCCTAAAATTATTTACGCTGCTTTCGTTGCTTACTAAAAATGATTTTTCATCTGTGGCAGTATCATTAATAAAGAAAGGAAGATTTTTATAAGCAATTACGCCAGCTTTTGCATTAAAATTAAAATGCCTGCCCACCGTAGCTTTTATGCCGCCATAATATTCTGTTTCTTTGGTATTGGTTTGGGCCAACAATGTCTGCAGGTAAGGATTAATGGTCGATAAATTTTTAAAAGTATTTTTGGTAAACCGCCCTACCCATCCACCCTGCAGCATAAATACTTTTTCCTGCAGTTGCACTTCTGCAAAAATATCGGGCAACCATTCTAATACTCCATTGTTCCAGGTGGGAGTAATGCCGCCATGTAATTTTACTAATTTAGTTTTGTATTCAAATGCGGGAGCAATCTGCACAATATTGTTTGCAAATTTTGCTGCTACAGGGCTATTGCCCTGGGTAGCATAATTGGTAAAATCGCCTTTTACCTCAGCCATAATTGTAAGCTCCTCTCCCATTTTCTTTTCTACCGGTGCATTAAACTGAAGGGTTGTTTCGCTTAATTTATTTTTATTGGTAAAGAAACTGAGTTGTATGTTGGGATTGTAATTTATGCGCCAGGGAGTTGTTACAGTATTTCTAATGCCACCAGAAACAGTAATATCTTGGAACTGCTGCCTGATGTCAGCCTTTTTAAAAGTATAAGCAGTATGATCGTAACCGTACAAATAATAGTTATGCTGACTTACTGCAGCGGCTGCATACACTTCATAATTGGATGCAAAATAACTGCCGGTTCCTTTAATATTCAGCATAGAATAATCCTGGAATTTTATATCTGTTCCTTTTGATGCAAGATAGTTTCCATAAATATTCATCAGGCTTTTTTTACCATCGCCAAAACTGAGCCCTGCTGCCAGGTAAGGCGTATTGTAATTACCAAAGCCTGCTTTTAAAAAGTTTCTGCTGCCCAGGTAAAGATTGGTATCCTGCAGCAAAGCCAGTGGTTTTAATGATATGGGCCGGTATGCATAAAATAAATTTTGAGAAGGAATGGTATAACCCAGCACAGGCCTGCTGGTATCTGCTGCCAACTGCGAACCTGAAAAATTTATTTTTACAGCATTGCGCAGCACTGGTTTAAAAGATGAGGTAATATCAATAGCCTGTGTACGGCTGGTATCTTTTTGTGCGGTTGCATTTACAGTAGCAAAACAACCAGCAGTAATTATTAAAAATATCTTATTCATAATGAAGTGCTTAAAAAATAATTGTTGATTACCGCCTTGCTTAGTTACCTACTTTGGATTGTTGTTTTTCTTCTGCAATGGCCTTTGCTAATTTTTGCTGTGCTTCTGTTTTTAATTCTGCAATGGCAGCATTGTTGGCTACACTTTCAAAAGTGGCTTTGGCATTAAAATAATCTTTCTGCTGCATAAAAATATCGCCCAGCAATATATAAGATTTGGTTACCCACAAATCGTAAGAACCTGTTTCTTTAATTACTGCCATGGCTGCTTTTTCTGCAGCAGGCAAATTGCTTAAAGTAAAATAACAGGCTGCTATTTCGTAACGGGCTTCTGCACCCCATGATGATTTATTGATAGCTGCTGCATTTTTAAAAGACAGGATTGCTGCACTACAGTCGTTGCTTATCTGCTGCGATTTTCCCAGCACCAGGTTGGCTACCGATTTATCATCTGTATTAATTCCTTTTTTGGTGAGCAAATCTTTTGCAGCCGTGTTGGCTTCTGCATAATCTTTTAAAAGATAATGGCTGCGCACCAAGCCACGCAGGGCTTCCAACAGGTTATCCTGGTTTACAGCATTGGTACGCAGCATTTCAAAATATTTTTTTGCATTGCCATAATCCTTTAGCTCAAAATAATAAATGCGGGCAGCTTCAAGGCTTGCTTTTTCATAATATTTATTTAGCCCCTGTTTGTTTACAAACGCATATCCTTTTAATGCATTTGGCCAGTCTTTATTTTTTTGATAACAAACAGCACTCAGATAGTTGGCATCTACTGCATACGCTCCATCAGGATAACGGCCCAGGTAGTTTGCAAAACTGCTGATAGCCCCCATGCAATCATTATTATTGTAGCGCAGCTCTGCAGCGGCATAGGTAAGTGAGTCTGCTTCGCTTACCGAAATGGCTTTGCCATTTTTCTTCATCAGCTCCACATAATCATTGGGCCTGCCTTCTTCTACATAAATATCTTTTATAATACCCATGGCTTCATCTGCCTCTGCAGATTGGGGATATTTCTGTATAAGCAATTCATAATTAGTCAATGCATCTTTATTGTTATTGCTGTTATAAAATGCCAGGCCCAGCTTTAAATATGCTTTTGGTTTAAGGCCATTATTTGTAGCGTTAATAATTGTAGTGAGGTATGGAACAGCTTCTTTAAATTTTTCATCAGAAATATAAGTGAGGGCTATTTCCATATTTACATCCCCAACAAGATTACTGGATGGATATTGCCGGATGATACTATTGAGCAATTTTATTTTTTCAGCACTGTTCTTTACCCCTGCTATCATTGCTTTTTGATAAGTAGCATAGTCTGCCTGGGGCAATGCATTATTAATTACATTGTCGTACATGCTGTTGGCCTTACCAAAATCTTTTAGCATATAATAACTGTCGGCACTGCGCAGGTAAGCATCCTGTGCAACTGCAGGAGAAGAAATGCTCACGGTTTTTGCAACGCCCTCAAAGCCTGTAAGTGCCTGCCTGAAATTTTCTTTTTGAAACCATCCATAACCCACTGTGTATTTTGCTGCTGTTGAATTAGCCTCACCCTGTGGGGCTGCATTGCTTTGCAGGTACACATTACTGTAGCGGATAGCGTCATCATAGCGTTGCATCCTGTAGGCTATTTCTCCTTTCCAGAAATTAGCATAAGGAAGAATATTGCCCGATAAATTATTTGCCAAAACTTTGGTTAGTAATTCATCTGCAGGCAGCAGTTGCTGATCGTTTATATGCTCTATGGCCCTGCCGTATAATATTCTTGGGAATGCCTTTTGCATAGAAGCAGTAGGCTGATCAAAGCTTTCATATAAAGCCAATGCATCATAAAAATTATTGGTATTGGTAAGCAGGTTTACCAAAATTTCTTTTGCCTCCACATCATATTCCGAGTTAGGATAATCCCTTATATAATTTTTCATTTCATTTAATGCCACATCCTGGTAACCCAGCTCGTAAGAAAGTTTGGCATAATTAAACCGGGAAACTTTTTGCTGAAGCGCATTGCTGCTGTTAAAGGCACTGTATTGAAAAGCTGTTCTGGCATTGGCTTTCTGGTTAGTACGCAAGTACAAATCGCCGAGCAGGTACATACTGTTCTGCCCCATAGAATCCCGTTCATTGCTCAGTTGTTTAAACCCTTCAATGGCTTTTTCAAACTGTTGTTCTTTGTAATAACTAAAACTCAGTTCATACAAAACTTCTTTGCTCACTTTTGCAGAACTGTTTACATAAGCTTCCAGCAAAGGCATTGCTTTTTTGTAATCTTTCTTTTCAAAATACAACTGACCTAAAAGCAACTTCAGTTGTTTTTCATAATAGAACGCATCTCCCCTCGCCAATACTGATTCTCCATAAGTTAATGCTTCTTCCTTTTTGCCCTGGAAATAATAGATCTCAGCAATATAATAGGGCACTACAGTTTTATAATCTTTATGTGATTCTACCAGTTTAAATGATTTTAGTGCTTCATCATACTGACGGTCGTAATAACTGATAAAACCATAATAATAATTGGCAGGAATATAATATTTATTGGCAGGCAACTGATGAATTTCATTAAACAAAGGCTTGGCTTTTGCAAATTGTTTAAGGTTGAAATGTGCATAAGCTTTTTCAAATTTTGCGTCGGCTATCTGGTCGTTGCTCAGATTATCATATCCTGCTTTTTCAAAATACTCAATGGCATTGCTGAAATCATCCTTTAAAAAATAATAATGTGCCAGGTGAAAACTCAGTATTTGCCTGCGGGGTTCATTGGTAATGCTGTTGATGTATTCTGCAGCTTCTGCTTCTGCTACCGGCTGCATTAGTTTTAACTCACAGGCTATGTAATAATAATTCACATCATCATTTATGTATGTATGATCGCTGATGGTGTTGGGAGGATATTGCTGTTTCAATTCCTTCATTAAAGGATATGCAAGTGCATACTGCTCTTTCACAAAAAATTCTTTGGCTTCCTTATACTTTTTTTCGGGATCAGTTATGCTGTGTGTGGGCTGAGCAATACTGGTTATACTGCCTGCAGCAGCAAGCAGAAAAAAAAATATTTTTAGATTCATGGTGGGTTAATTGAAAAAATGCTGATGCAAATGTAATTCATGCAAGCATTAACAAACATTATTCCAAAGAAAATTGGTTGCCAATGCGAAATGCTTCTGTAAGCAAACGAATCTAATGGTATAAGGCTGTTAAAGGATTGATAAAACAAAAAACTTTTTTTACAGTTGTGTGGATTATTTATAGCAGGAGATTTGCTATTTTTACCCGAGTGAACCAAAATCTTTATCAATGAAAAAAATGTTATCAACCAAATATTCTGCCGGAGCATTCAATGCTGCCATGCTTTTAATTCGCTTAGCTGCTGGTACGCTTATGATGAAGCACGGCTACGATAAACTCGTACACTTTGCAGAATACAAAAGCAAATTCATCAATTTTATGGGCATAGGGCAAACCGCTTCTTTGGCAATGGAAGTATTTGCAGAATTTTTCTGCTCCCTGTTCATTATTATTGGACTTTTCACAAGATTAGCTGCCATTCCATTGATAATAGGAATGTGTGTGGCATTGTATAAAGCACACAACCTCGATTTTATGGGAGAAGGAGAAACTGCCACTCTTTACCTTACAAGTTTTATTGTTTTGCTGTTGCTAGGGCCAGGAAGAGTGAGTGTAGATGGAATGGTAGGGAAATAATTACGGTTGCAAATTTTTAAAGGAGTCAATGGTCATTTAGTTAATAAGGCATTAGTAATTTGTTAGCATATTAATCAATGAAAATTTTAATTGGCAAAAAGATAACTTGCGTTTCCAATTTGACATTGACCCCCTAAAAAAAGTAGGGGCATTGACTATTCACCATTCACCTTATGTACACAACCGAAACACAAATACGCATTCACTACGCCCTCACAGATCAAATGGGTGTAGTTTATCATGGTCACTATGCACAGTTTTATGAAATAGGCCGTGGAGAAGCCATTCGTGTGCTGGGCTATACTTATAAGGACATTGAATCCATGGGTATCATTATGCCTGTGGTAGATATTCACAGCCGTTTTTTGCGCCCTGCAAAATATGATGACCTTATAACTGTAAAGACAACACTCAGGGAATTACCGGTGCATCACAAAATAATTTTTCATTCGGAGATATTCAATGAGCAGGATGCACTTTTGAATATCGGTGATGTAAGTTTATATTTTATGGATGCAGCCACCATGAAAAGATGTGAAATGCCGAAAGAGTTGAAAGATAAACTGGAGAAATATTTTTAGATTAATTGATAGCTTTTAAATAGATAATTTAAAATATTAAATTTTCAGATATTTTAGCAGAATTCTTTCATCGTTACATCTGCACATTGCCAAAATTATTTTCTTTTAAAATACCTCCAGCTAACCAAATTCTTTTTCTGCCTTCAATTAAAAAGTTTTATTCTTACATCATATACAAAATCTTTTATGCCCACAATTTTAAAAGTTCTGCTGTTAATGTGAAGAGGATTTAATAAATAATTATATTCCTGGGAAATAATAGCCGAGGGAATTTTAATAATAGCTTTTGTGGCAGTTTTTAAAAGTTGGGTGCCAAAATTTTTGGTAGAAGAAGGCGCAGGAGCCAGCTTCCAGTTGCCAGGTAATTGCGCCTCCTCTAATTCATAAATTTGAGCAGAAGGTATTTCTATAGCAGTAATGCTTAATGCTCTTGGGATATCTTCTATATTTATATTAACAGTGAATTCTAAAATAGCCAGCGCACGGCTTTCCGATGTGTAGATGCAGGGTGTAAGTTTGTGATTCCAGCGGCCGCCATAGAGCCTGGCTCCTTCGCCTGAAAGATCTTTGGCATACCGGGTTTTTCCAATTCTGTAAACAATCATAAAGAATAGCTGGCTAAAGATTTATTAACTATTTTCTTTGCGTTTGGTAATTTAAAGGGCAGATGCAAAAATAAAATCTATCAATAATAAATTATTGAATAAGCAAAAAGATCCTGCAAATGCTTAAAAAAATTATGAATAAACTCCATATTCAATTCTACCAATAATGTTTCTTAGTTCTTCTCTGCCAAACTGGTTATCTATAAAATGATAAGGAGTTTTTCCTCCCAATGCCCGGTTGGGTTTAAACATCCATTTATTAAAAAGCTCTACATCTTCAAATACTTCGTATCCGTAAGAGTATATATCCGCAAGGCTAACAATGCGCTCACTCAACGCAATATTAAATTTATCCAAGCCTTTTTTATTAATAAGTGTGGCCCTGGTAACAGATAATGCCGCCGCAAGATCATCATAATCTAAACCAGCTTTTTCTTTAAGATTTTCTAAAGATTTTTTACTAACACCCTCCCGAACGATGTTCATTTTTTCGAATGCCGTAAGCTGGCTCGATGACTTATTTTGGGTGCCAGAAAGTATAGAACCAGAAGATGAAATGCCGGCTATAAAATTTTTAGAAAAAACTTTGTTGTCAATTGCATAAACTGCAGCATCCTCATTAAGAATATCCAAACCCTCTGCTTCATCGAACAGGAAGTCTTTAACCAAACCTGAGCCAGGTAGTTTTTTATGGCTTTTAGCCACTGCAGTTTTATTTGCAGGAGCTTTTTTTATCTTGTTTGCCATGGTATAATATTTACTATTTAAAGTACAAATTTATACTTTTTATTGAAATTAAAGAATTTTTAAACCACTTTTTTTCCACCCTTCACAAATACCATTAAAGCTGATTTTTTTTACAATAAACTATAGTGTTCCCAAATTATAAAAATTTGAGTAGTGCAAAAAAGGGATGATATATGCAAATTTCTATTTTTAATTTGATTCTTTATTGTATCTGAACTTGCAATGCTGTAACTAATCCTTTTGCCCCGGCAATAGCAAGCTGATATTTTCCACTGCTTAATGTTGCTGGTAACTGAAAAGCTTTAGTTTGGTACTGGCCGGCAATTTGCACAAAACTGCTGAATACCCTTTGCCCCTGCAAGTTATTTATGAACAACGTATAAGGCCCTGCAGCTATATTGTAAAATTGAAGATTTACCATTTTATTTACTACCGGATTAGGATAAACGCTCATCGTGGCTTTTATGTTTTCAACCAAAGCAACTGGTATCTGCTCTTTAATAATGTTATTTACTTTTTGACTCCACACAATCCTGAAACGGCTTGCAGATTCAGAACCTACGGCATTTGTTTCAAATGAATGATAATTGCTGCCAGTTAAGTTTAAGTTTGTTTTTGTATGAAGGAAAATATCCTCCAGAAAAGCTTCCCTTCCATCAGCCTGCATCTCCTCCATATTAAGTTCCCATTCATATTCTTGTTGTGTACTCACATCCAGGTATATGAATAGAGTATCGGCATCTTTTACTGGTAGCCTTCTTTCAATAGCAAGTAACTGCTCCTCCCTTTTCCACCCGGCATTAGTAGTAGCATTCATCATTTTTTTTGCATCCTGATCATCCACACTATTGCAAAAACTTTCATCAAAAATTGCAAGCATTCCATCCAGTAAAAACTTATCGTTTTTATTCCGCTGGTAAAGATTTACATTCAGCCTTTGGGTTTTATTTATGGCAAAACTTACCAGATCGTTTTGCAACGCTTTATCATTTTCTTCAAACCGTACAGAAGCAACAGCACCACTTAAAGGAACTACAAAAAACGCCTGACCGGAATTAATAAAATTATACGTACTGCCATAAATGCCGCCACTGGGTGAAACTGAATAATTTCCCCCGGTTAATGTGAGCGTGCGATATCCACCCACTCCATAATAGCCACCCAATGAAGGATCCCAGATATACAATACATTTTGCAATCCAATTTTATACAGGTTTCTCAAATCAATTGCAGAAGCATACGGGTTACCAATACCTGTAAGTGCATTCATTGCAACATCTATTGTTTGATTGCCCGAAAAAAGGGCCCCCTTTGTTCTTAATGTTGTAGGCCCGGGAAAAGACAGGGGATTTGCAGCATTCCTGCTGCTTCGCACAAAACTCATAAAGCCATTAAAAGGAAATGCGCTGAATTTTGTGCTGGTTGCAGGCGACATTTGCCAGCCTCCGGGAACCGAATTTTTAAATGTTTTTATGCTGTAGGCAGGAGTATATGCATCCAGGCCGTCTGCCGGAAATGAAGGCCCCGTAATGTACATGCCATAACCTGGTAATGGATTTTGAGTAGCATTGCCAGCTCCTTCCTGCCAGGCCTGGCTAATGGTTTGATTGGGTTCATTGGTTGGTACTGCAAGGTATTGCCATTTGCCCCCGGTTTTTATGTAACGCTCCACAATAAAGCGGCCTGTGCCATAACTAAATGCGGAAGCAGCACCCAATGCAGAAACACTGGCAGTAGCAAGCGTTGTAGATTTTAAAGTAATTTCAAAATTACCCAAAGACAGGATGCCTGTTGTTGGTTTTAATTCTGAGCTTATATAAAAAGATTGATTGATGGTAACGCCGGAACTATTAGCTATTTCCAATCCATTCATAGCATTGATTGTTCCCAGGCTGCCCGGAAAATTTTGTTTGCCGGTAGTGCCATTTAATTTGATGAATCCATTGTTGGTAATAATTCCACTGTTATTTAAATTTCCTTTTACGTTTATGGATCCTCCCTTATTGATCGTGAAAGATGCATTGCTTTGAATAGTAATATTTTTTGCCACCGCCTCAGGAAACAATCCTGCATTTATAATTGGATAGATACTTATTCCCGCTGGAATAATAATATCTGAAGATGCGCCTGGTACAGCCGGGCACCAGTTGGATGCATCATTCCAATTGCTGCTGGCACCTATCCATATATTGCTTTGATTTACAGTAATTGTTTTTAATTTGTTCACAATAGACTCATTATTCATAGAAACCTGGCAGCTAACATTATATACCCCTGCTGCAAGGTTGATAGTAGTACCTGAAGTGAATGCACTACCAGAAATACTGGAAACGACAGGAGAAAAAATACCACTAGTGGGGCTGATAGACCAACTACCCTTATAGGACTTACCGGAGGGTGCGAGCTTGTCGGAATTTATTGATAGGGAAACTGCTGAACTACTACATACCGGAGTAAGGGCAGCAATGCTGAATTGCGGCAACCCGCCTATGCCATTAAAATCTTCAAAAGAAAATGGAGCATTACTGGCATTATCGCTGGAAACAGCAATGATGGTTGTACCTATAATGAGTCTTTGAGATGCGTTCCCATTACCAACAGTTGGCTGAAGGCCAACACCTATGCCAGCATTATATACAACAAAAGGAGTACCCAGAGCAAATAAAAAATCACAATTATTTGTCCAGAATATATTGCCGGTGGGACCATTTATTATTACACTGGTTATATTAGGTAAAAAAACATTTGAACTAATATTAATTTGGCCATTGATGGTGAGCACGCCTGATTGACCTGATAACTCTGTAGCATTAATTGTTGTGCCGGATGCAACAGTATAATCTCCAAATGCCTGCTTACTGCAAAACATTGCTGTGAACAAAAAAAACAAAAAAAGCATTAAATACTTAGAAAGACTATTTGTAAAAGATATTTCAATTTTAAAAAAAGCCGGCTTGTTTTGATAGGTATTGGCAAAATCTATTTGCAGGGCAGATTGGAAATGTAGAAATAAATTCATACACGGTTTGGTTCAAAAGGTTAGTTAATTGGAAAATTTAAACTTTATTAAAATTTATTGCGCCGGAATGTTCCAGCACTTTATCTATATAAAATTTAAAAAAAATTAATATGGATTCTGGTAATAATTTTAAAGGTAGTGCTAAATGTACAGTTTAAAATATGTTGAAAAATTAGTACTATTATTTTCAAACTTTTTGCAATGCAATTACTTAGATCAGGTTCATTATTCAGTGTGTAATACCAAACGGAATTTCATTTTAGGCCAATATGTGCTGGCTCAAGTTTTGATTAGCTTTTGTGCGGTAGGGTTTGGTAAATGCCGACCTGAAGTATTGGGCCAATCAATAATATTGAGATGCTAAAAAAACTGGACAAATTCTTTTGCATCTACTATTCCTTCTTTTCTCCACACCTCTTTACCTTGTTTATAAATAATAAAAGTAGGAAATCCTTCTACTTTTAAGTCTTTACAAATATTGGTTTGTTGGCCGCCATCAATTTTTACTAAATTAAATTTTGAGCCATGTGTAATTAACAAAGAATCTAAAACAGGTGCCATTTTTTTGCAGGGTGGGCACCATACAGCACTAAAATCTACAAGCACAGTTTTGTCGCTTGCAATTTTGGCCATGTATTCATCTACCGTTATTTGATTTATTGTTTCTGCCAACTCCACAGGTTTTCCTGCACGTTTCCAGGCATTTATTCCACCGGCCAAATTGTATGCAGTAAACCCATTTTCATTTAGCCAGGCCTCTGCAGCATTGCTTCGGGCACCACTGAGGCAATAGGTATATATAGGAATATTTTTATCTAATGCCTTTACTCTTTTTTTAAATTCTTCCTGATTATTCCAATCAGCTAGAAGCGCATTACTCAAATGTCCGGATTGGTATTCACCGGGTGTGCGTACATCTAAGACTTGTATAGAGGTTTTGGAAATGGATGTTTCAAAATCAGTCACA
>JBKJSJ010000473.1:0-3720 GCA_046595965.1 Ferruginibacter sp. | reverse complement strand
GTTTTATCTGTAAGCAGCAATGAAGCAGGTGGCAGTGATGATTATACCATCATAGATGCACATCATGTTAAGCTGCGGGCACAAAGAGAAGGTTCGGGTAGTGGAAGAATTTATACTATTACAGCCCGCTGCACAGATGCTGCCGGTAATTCTAAAACTGCCACTACCACTGTTACTGTGCCGCACGATATGTCTGGAAAACATAGCAACAGTTTGGTTGGCAAAAGTAAAAACGATGAGGATGCACTTTCCTTAAAAGTATCTTCCAACCCTACCAGTACTTATTTTGGCCTGGATATTAAGGCTGCTGATAACGCTGATTTAATCAGCGTAAAACTGGTAGATGTTGCCGGAAATATTGTAGAAGTAAAAAACAATATTAAAGCCGGGCAGTTTATACGAATTGGACAATTGGCAAAGCCAGGCATTTATATGCTGCAGGTAAGCCAGGGAAAAGCATTTAAACAAATAACACTGGTAAAACAATAATAATTCCTGCTTATAAAATAAAATAAAAATGACCGGCTGATTGCCGGTCATTTTTATTTTATTAAAGAATTTTTATCTGTGAAACTGGTACTGAACACCAGGGAAGATTTTTATGACAATAGACTAAAAACCTGATCAGGCAATGGAAGTAGATTTTACTATCACTGCACTCATGGCTCTCAATTCCTCTGCAATGGATGCTGCATCCAAACCAATCTCCTTATACAATTCTTTAGGAGTGCCATGCTCGACCAGCCTGTCCGGAATACCCATTATTTTTACAGATGCATTGTAACCATGTTCATTCATAAACTCCAGTACAGCACTGCCAAATCCTCCTACGATGGTTCCATCTTCTATGGTAATAATTTTATTAAATTTTGCAAATACTTCATGCAGCAGCTCTTCATCAATAGGTTTTACAAAACGCATATCGTAATGAGCAGGATTAATGCCTTCCGCCTTTACATCCCTTATTGCGGTGGCTGCAAAATTTCCGGGGTGACCAAATGATAGAATGGCGATTTCTTCTCCGCTTTTAATTTTTCTTCCCTTACCAATTTTTATCTCTTCAAAAGCAGTTTTCCATTCAGTCATTACCCCTTCTCCCCTGGGGTATCTTATCACAAAAGGATTTTGGGTGCTTTCTAATTGTGAAGTGTACATAAGATTTCTCAGTTCTCTTTCGTTCATGGGAGCACTTACAATTATATTAGGAATGCAGCGCATGAACGCAATATCGTAACAGCCGTGATGCGTGGGTCCATCTTCGCCTACCAGCCCTGCCCTATCTAAACAGAAAACAACCGGAAGTTTTTGAATAGCCACATCATGAATAACCATATCATAAGCCCGCTGCATAAAGGAGGAGTAAATATTGCAAAAAACCCGCATGCCCTGGGTAGCAAGACCGGCACTTAATGTTACGGCATGCTGCTCACAGATACCCACATCAAATGCACGTCCGGGCATTTGCTCCATCATATATTTTAAAGAAGATCCGCTGGGCATTGCGGGTGTAATGCCCATTATTTTTTCATTTTTTTCTGCCAGTTCTATTATGGTATACCCAAATACATCCTGGTATTTGGGTGGCTGCGGAAGGTCAAATATTTTTTTCTTTATTTCGCCGGTTACTTTATCAAACAAACCGGGTGCATGCCATTTGGTTTGATCTTTTTCGGCAAGGTCATACCCTTTTCCTTTTACTGTTTTTATATGCAGAATTTTTGGGCCAGCTATATCTTTCAGGTCGTTTAGTACGTCTACCAGTTTGGTAATATTGTGGCCATCTATGGGGCCAAAATAACGGAGGTTGAGTGCTTCAAAAAGGTTGCTGCTTTTGCTCACCATGCCTTTAAGGCTTGCTTCCAGTTTACTGGCTACATCCCTGGTAAAATTTTTACCCACCGGAAGTTTGCCTAGTGCTTTCCATACATTATCCCTTAAATCGTTGTAGGTATGAGAGGTGGTTATGTCGGTTAAATATTCTTTTAGTGCCCCTACATTGGGGTCTATGCTCATGCAATTATCATTGAGAATAATGAGCAGGTTACTTTTTTCTATGCCGGCATGATTCATGGCTTCAAAAGCCAGCCCCGCCGTCATGGCACCATCTCCAATAACAGCAATATGCTGTTTGTCTTTTTCTCCTTTGTAATAAGAAGCCATGGCCATGCCCAAGGCTGCAGATATAGAGGTAGAGGAATGTCCTACACCAAATGTATCATATTCACTCTCGCTTCTTTTAGGAAAACCACTGAGGCCATAATATTTTCGGTTGCTGGGAAAAGCATCTCTGCGGCCAGTAAGAATTTTATGGCCATAAGCCTGGTGGCCCACATCCCACACCAACTGATCGTAAGGGGTATTAAAAACATAATGCAATGCCACACTTAGCTCTACCACACCCAAACTGGCACCAAAGTGCCCACCGTGTACGCTTACAACATCTATAATATATTGCCTCAATTCACCGCTTAACTGCAGCAATTGATCTTTGCCTAGTTTTTTAAGATCGGCAGGGCTGTTTATTTCCTTTAATAGTGTACCAGCTTGTATTTCCATCTGCAATATGAATAAATAATAAATTGTAACAAAAGTAAAGCATTTTAAGAGGGTACTATTCTCCAAAACAAATAATATAAAAAAGGGTTGCAAATTTTAATATAAAATTTGCAACCCATATTATATTCAAAGGGATAGTCCTAATTCTTTATAAACTTAAAGGATCTCATTTGCTGGTTGGTAAATAACCTGATTACATAACTACCAGGCTGTAATTCGCCAACAGGAATGCTTATTTCGTTTACTCCTTTTTTAATGGAGATACTGGCGTTTTTTACAGTGCGGCTATCAGATGTGAGAATATAAAAATCGGCTGTTTCTTTATAATTACTGTTAATCTGAATTTTAACTTCTCCTTTTACAGGGTTAGGATAAATGACGATACCTGAATTGGCCTTTACATTGCACCCGGTAGAATTTGAATAAACAATAGAACCATCCTTTGCAACTATTTTTATGCGGTAGAGTAATTGAATTCTACTTAGTTCTTTGTCATTAAAAGTAAATTGCTGAAGTGTATTTCCGGTACTTACCGGGTAAATTTTTCCTACAGATTTGTAAGGCTCAGTCATGGTAGTGGATTCCACTTCAAAATAAGCTATCTGGGCAGACTGGTTAGATTTCCAACTTACCTGGCGGCTATCTACCTTACAACTTACGGCAAGGTCAGCAATTGTTACAGGCAATACAATGGAGCCACAGGGTAAAATATAAAACTCAAGCGCTTTGTAATTACAGCCCGAGCCGGGCATGATTACTAATTTATAATGACCTACTGCAAGATTATTTAAATCTAATGTAGATGGAGTAATATCAGCACCATTTGTATAGGTATCTACCAGGTTATAAACATTGTTGCTATCCTTATCAAAGCCTAAAATATATTTAAGTGGAAACACAGCGCTGGCACCAGGACCATTGAAACTTACAGAAATACTTCCACCAACTCCCAGACAAGCGGTTGGTTTTATTATTTGCAATTGTGCGTTTAAAGAAGGGGTATTGTCGTGTGTATCATTAGGGGCATTGGCACTTTGGGGCGGAGTTTTTAACCAACCACAGTCTCCATCCAATTTACGTCCAAAGCTGTTAGACCTTCCGGCAGATTCTCCAATACGTTCGTAAGTTATAGGCATTAAATCAAGATCAAATGCGCCCGAAGGA
>JBKJSJ010000438.1:0-6361 GCA_046595965.1 Ferruginibacter sp. | reverse complement strand
GATACCGCTTTAAATTCAGGTGCTACCATTGCAAAAGATCCGCAGGACCATGGCTTTATGTTTACCCGCAGCTTTAGTGATCTGGATGGCCATATCTGGGAATTATTCTGGATGGATCCTGCAGCCGTGCATACTGCGGGAGAATAAGAAATAGCCGGAAAGGGGTAGGGCAACATTTAATAAAATTAAAAACTTAATTTTTCCCATTACCCCTTTCCGGTAAATTTACTTTAAAAGATGCTGTATTATTTTATGCACAGCACTTTCTTTAAGCAGGCTGCGCTTTTTTCTTTGCCGCAGTTTTTTTAGATGCTTTTCTCCGGGGCTTTAAAATTTTACCAACCGGAATTTCATTTTAGGGCAATGTGTGCTGGCTGAAATTTCGGCTGGCTTTTTTTCTGTAGGGTTTGGTAAATGCCGGCCTGAAGTTTTTGCCTATTTATAAATCAAATCTCTTTAACTCCCCGCTAAACCGTACATTATTGGTATAAAATATTACGGGCTATATTAGGAGTTGTTTGAATTAATTTTAACCGAATGCAGTTTGGCTAAAGCCTTTTCTATTTTCATTGCATTACCAAGCCTTTAAAGGCGTGGTAATGCAAATTGCGGTTGCCGGCTTTAGCCAAATAGTTAAAATATAATCTCTATAATTCCCGCTAAACCGTACATCATGCTTTGAGATTTTAAATGATTTCAAGCGTTTTTTAATATCCCTTAGAGTTATATACTTTTTTCTAATTTTTAAACTACTGGCAATCGGTATTAGCAGATATAGTAGGTTTTCCATAATGATGATAAAAGCATAAATGAAACAGCATGCAAAAAAAACACCCATTCACTTTTTTAAAATGAATGGGTGAATACTTTAAATTATTTTATCCATTATCTTACTTCATAGGGTGGTACTTTAGGAGGCATAAATCCTTTTGTTTTTATCAGGTTTTTAATTTCTGTTATGGCTCTTTCCAGTTGAGGATCTATTCCTTTTGCCATAGCAGCAAGGTCTTCGGGCACATCAATATCGGGATCTACTCCATGGCCTTCTTTAAACCAGGTGCCATCAATATTATACATCCGAAAGGTGGGCACAGTAATATTACCTCCATCTATTAATCCGGGTACGCCACTAATGCCTATCAGCCCACCCCAGGTTCTGGAACCAATCAGGGGCCCAAGTCCTTTTTTTCTAAAGTAATCGGGAAAAGCATCGCCGCCACTACCACTCCAGCCATTCATCAACATTACTTTAGGACCAAAATTAGCATACGGTGGCCATTGCCAGGTTTCTCCATCACGGATTGCCCAATAAGCCAGCGGTGTACGGTTTAGCATTTCTATAAACCGGTCGGGAATTTGCCCGCCATCATTAAAGCGTTCGTCTATCACTAAGGCTTTTTTATCTACCTGGGCATTCAGTTGCCGCATTAGTTCTGTTTGTCCATCTACTCCTGTACTGGGTACAAAAATGTACCCGGCTTCTCCATTGGTAGCTTCATCAACTCTTTTGCGCATAGCCTCAATCCATGCCAGATGGCGCAGGCGGTATTCGTTGCCCATTGTTTGCACAATAGCGGTTTTAGAACCTTCCAAAGATGGTTTACTATTATAAGAAAGTTCTACCGTTTTATTAGCCAGCCCCTGAAAAGCAGCAAAGGGTTCCTGGTCTGTTGTAATGGGCATTCCATTTACTGCTAAAATATAATCTCCTTCTTTAATAGCTATTCCCGGTTCATCCAGCGATGATCTTATTTCTGCATCCCAGGATGCAGCCCTGATAATTTTTTTGATGCTATAATATTTCCCTTCGGTTTTCCAATCTACACCGAGATAACCGGTAGTTTGTGTTTTTTCTTTTTCGTTATCGCCGCCGCCAAAATAAGTATGCGATGCATTCAGTTCTCCCATCATTTCTCCTAAAATAAAACTTACTTCTTCTCTTGTTTGTGCAGCTTCTATCATTTTAAGGTAACGTTCTTTTACCTGGTTCCAGTTTACTCCATGCATTTTACTATCGTAAAAGAAATCTCTTTGCATACGCCATGCGTCTGTAAACACCTGTTTCCATTCTTCCTTTGGGTTTACTGATACCATCATCTCAGCAGTGCGTAAGGGTTTTTCAAATTTGGCACCCTCAGCAGGCAGTAAAACTGCATAAGCACCAGCGTTGGCCACCAGTATTTTTTCCCTGTTTGCACTCAACTGGTAATCTTCTGCTATTTCCAATATGGTTTTTTCTTCCCGTTTTTCTATATCATAATATTTTAAAGAAGGCTTGCCATCTGTTATTCCTGTATAAGGATAACGCAGGTAAATAATTTTACCTTTTGTGTATGAGAGTTTATCAATGTTACCTGCTGCAGGTGGCAGCATTACCAATCTTTGTTCTATGCCATCAAAATCTATCTGCACTGGTTTTATTGTTTCTTTTTTAGCAGGAGTGGGTTTTTTATCCTTGCCGGAATTTTTAATGCTATCTGCTTTTTTATCTTCCTTTTCTTCGGCCTTTTCTCCATTTACAGATACCGTATCATTTTTGGCTGCTAGCAATGAAGGCGTTATTTTTTTAAGGGAAATTGCAGCCAGCTTCCCTGAATTAGAATAAATAAATGAATTATCAAAATCGCTGTAAGATGGTTGAAAACTTTGTGAAGTAGTAACAAAAAGGTACTTTCCTTCTGCATCAAAACTTGCAGTGTTAGCACTATAAAAACCACTGGTCACCTGCTGTGATTTTTTGTTTTGACTGTCATAAATAAAAATGGCCTGGTGCCAGTTTTCCAGGTCACGCCGGTAAGCCAGCCAGCGGCTATCGGGGCTCCAGTTGCAGGTAAATCCATCGAGGTCTCCGTGAGAATAACGCAGCCCTTTATCTGCCTGCATTGTAATGCCGCTGGATAATTCTACTATTTTAATGGCCCCAGATTTGTCTATAAAAGCAATTTTTTTACTGTCGGGGCTCCAATAGGCATGGTACCTGTAACCGGGGCCATAGCTGGTAATTTTTTTTGCTGTGCCGCCATTGGCAGGTTTTATATATAGTTCATACTCGCCCGATTCATCACTCCAGTAAGCAATAGACTTTCCATCCGGCGACCAGGAAGGATATCGTTCTGCCACACCTGAGGACATGGTAAGATTTTTTACTGCACCGTCTTTGGCAGGCAAAGAAAATACATCGCCTCTTGCCTGCATCAGCACCCTGTTTCCATCGGGGCTTATCCCTGTATATTGTATGAGCGAAGCGGCAGATTCTGTTTTGGGTTTAAGCAATGCGTTATCATTAATAACGGTTACGGATAGCTCTTTTAATTTGCCGTCTTCCAGTTGATAGAGCATTAGTTTTCCCCCTTGTTCAAACACAATATCATTGGGGCCCATGCTGGGGAAATGCATATCATAATCTGTAAAGGTTGTAAGCTGTTCAAGCCCTTTGTTGCTTACATTATAGCGCCAAAGGTTCATCCTGTTTTCTTTGCCACGGTCGGTTAAAAAATAAATATAACTGCCATGCCACATCGGAAACTCATTACCAGCCTCTTCATTAATGGTAATGTTTTCTGAAGTTTGTTTTTCAAAATTGAAAATATGAATATCTGCATTGGATCCTCCCCGGTAGCGTTTCCAGTTTCTAAAAGCTTGTGAGCTGAAGGTGAGTGCCATTTGTTTTCCATCGGGAGAATAAGAACCAAAATCGGCATAAGCCAGCGGCAGTTTTTCTGCGGCTCCTCCATTGGCTGATATGGTAAAAAACTGGGTGAAGCGGTTCTTTCCACTCTCCCTGTTGCTGCAAAACAAAAGTTTTTTTCCATCGTTTGTCCAGTCAACCAGGCGATCCATATAACTGTGTTGGGTAACTCTTAGCGGTATGCCGCCGGTTAAGGGCAAGGTGTACACATCCCTGTTTCCATCATAGTTGGCAGTGTAGGCAATGCTTTTGCCATCGGGCGAAAACTTTGGAAAAAGTTCTACCCCTGCCGGAGAACTGAGTTTGGTAGCTAAGCCGCCAGCCTTTGGTATCACCCAAATATCATTGGCATAGGTAAACACAACCTGTGTGGCAGACACATCGGGGTAGCGAAATAAGCCAGCATTGATTTGTGCAAAAAGGCAGGTAAAAAAAGAGAGTTGAAAAAGCAATAGAATTGAAATTTTTTTCATGAACGTTTATTTAGAGTTTGTTGATAACCGTTAGTTAATCATAAACGGAGGATTAAAGTAGCAAAAAAAGCAGTGATGCAAAAATTTTGAACCCTTTATTTATTTGAGCAAACAAAAAAGAAGGAAGATGGCTTTGCTTTGCAAATTGTTTTTTAGAACTTTAAACTTCTCTTTTAAAAATTACTGCTATGACATATAATAATGCCATCAGTTGGTTTGAAATAGGCAGCACCAATCTTGATAGAGCAACAAAGTTCTACGAAACAATATTTAATATCAGCCTTATTGCCATGGACCTGCAAAATATAAAGATGCGCATGTTTCCCATAACCGATATGGAAAATGGTGTGGGCGGTGCATTGGTAGATAGTGGCGGTTTTCATAAAGCCTCTGCTACCGACGGGCCACTCATTTACCTCAATGGCAACCCTGATGTGCAGGATATTTTAGACAAAATTCCCGCTGCCGGCGGCAGCATCCTGGTGCCCAAAACTGCAATTAGTGCCGAGTATGGATTTATGGCGGTATTAATAGATACAGAAGGCAACCGCATTGGGCTGCATTCAGTACCTGTAAATTAATTTATCATGACAACCGACTGGACGGGCTTTTTAAAAAGCATCAGTGAAAAAGTAGTAAACTACTGACATGAAATTTGACCTGGACAAATCTATTGAGATACTGTATAATACTCCTGGCACATTGCGACAGTTACTTCAGGGGCTGCACCCCCATTGGCTGCTCAATAATGAAGGGCCCGATACCTTTAGTCCGTTTGATGTGATGGGTCACCTGCTGCATGGCGAAAAAACCGATTGGGTAGTGCGCATCAAACTTATATTGGAGCATGGAAATACCAGGGCTTTTGAAATGTTTGACCGCTTTGCCATGTATGAAGAAAGCAAAGGCAAAAACATTAACCAACTGCTGGATGAATTTGAGGCATTAAGAAAACAAAATTTAGTATGGCTGCAATCGCTCTCTCTCACTTCACTTGATTTTGATAAAACAGGCCTCCATCCTGTGCTGGGAGAAGTAACACTTGCAAATCTGCTGGCCACCTGGGTAGTGCATGACCTCACACACGTTGCACAAATTTGCCGGGTTATGGCCAAACAGTACAAAGAAGCCATTGGGCCATGGGAAGAATTTTTTAGGATACTGCAATTTTGAAATGATGAGATAAAATGTAGGCATTGTCAAAACTTATAAGTTCCTTTAAATCACAGATAGGTAATATCCTTCCCTTTACCTGTTGCTTTTACATAAGTGCCTGCAAAAAAGTATGAAGCATCAATAGCAAATACCAAATTTCGGTTTACAGAATAAGAGGACTCTAAAGCCAACGGTGTTCCTATTTCTGTTTTTGCTGTAGCAAAAATTAATGCCGGGCTTGGCATCATATCAAAAGCAGCTGGCGAAATTATAACAACACAATGAAAGGATTGATTATGATTTCATTTCCAATTGAAATAAAATCATAACAGAACAAAGTTGACAAGGATGATGCTATGAAAAACTAAAGCTGGTATCTAATAATCAAAAATTGACATTGCTATTCTTCATTTATTGATGCTGAATTGATTTTACATTTATGTTAGCCGACCACGAATACCAAACACCTTTTTACCGGCGAAATGTGGGCTTTTTGCGGAAGGAAAAGGAAGAATGGAAAAATTTGACGATGTTTAAATGAAGGGTAATGGAGTGAAACAAATTGACTGAATGAGGTATTGTGAAATTTGTGTGTTGTACGTCACCCTAAAACAGCATCCTATTCACATTCAAATTTGCATCATTTTGCCAACGCATATTTATAGTACCATAAATAAAAGCAACGAAACATTCATAATTGTCTGAATCGTGTAACTTATTCTCCAAGTTGTACAAGGATTTAAATATTACAAGGCTAACCTTTGTGGCTTCATTATTGTTTTCATAACTTAAAATAGATAGAATGAAAGAGAACTTAACAGCTAACGCATCTATCAGCCTTGATGCTACATCTTCAAGAGTATGGGAGGCACTTACAAATCCCAAACTCATTAAGCAATATATGTTTGGCACGGAAGTAACTTCTGACTGGAAAGAAGGAAATCCCATCACATGGAAAGGAGAATATGAAGGGAAATCATATAAGGACAAAGGAGTAATCAAAAAGATTGAGGCAAACAAAATATTGCAGCACACATATCTCAGT
>JBKJSJ010000436.1:0-3215 GCA_046595965.1 Ferruginibacter sp. | reverse complement strand
CACAAATATTGAAAATATAAAAGCTGCAATAGCTACCGTTGGATATGATGCTGATGATGTAACTGCAGAAGAATCTTCTTACAAAAAATTACCGCCTTGCTGCAAAAAACCGGCAGAGGCTACTACAAAAGCTCCCTTTGAGCAATAAAAATTTTATATCATTTTAAAAAAGCAGCCTAAAGGTTGCTTTTTTTATGTGTATTTAAGTCAATAGATTGGTTTAAAACTCTATTTAAATCTTCCGCATAGCTGTATGATCAACTTTAAAAATTTGGAAACACCGATCTATCGCTCATGTATAAAATATTAGCGCTTCCTTTCCATTTTGTACCCACTTTTCTTATTAAATAGTTCAGGTAAATTTCTGCCTGCAGATTACCATCTAAGATTTCTACGTAGTGCTTCCCCGAAAAATCGCATGTGCGTCAATCTAATTTTGAAAACAATTCTCCGACACCTATATCCATAGAGGGTTATAGCTCCATCGGAGCCACAGCTTTGTAGTAATTATAGGATAAAGATGACCCTGCTCCTTAGGGGCAGCACATTAATTTGCGGGTGCATAAAAGTGGCATACCTACGAGGCATGCAAATACAACATTCGTAAATGGTTCTATAAAGCGGCAGCTCCGATGGAGCTAAGAAGAACGGCTGATGATATAAATACGAGTTAGGTAAAAGCACTTCTTAGCCTGACTCACATGCGAAAGATCAAGCCAGGTTGCACTACTTAGTAAATCAAGAGGTTATTATAGCTTCAGCAGCGTTGGATAAAAATTATTTTATTAAAATCAATTTCATTTAAGATAATCTCAAGGGCTGAAACTTGCTATCCTAGCCCTTAAAAAATAGCAGGGAAAACTGCATTTTAAAATATAGAAAATTTCTGTTTCGTTGTATAATCCACTTTAAAATTTTTGTAAACACCGGCCTTTCCCACTTTTACATTTCCAAGTGCCCTTACATTAACTTCTTTATTCATTAAAGTCATAAATCCATTTTTGAAGAGGTTCTTCATATCCAGGTCTATTCTTAATGGGATAGTAAAAATATCATTTTTGGGGATGGCAACCTGCAGTTCCTGGCTGGAGTGACCAAGGAAATTACTGTCAACATAAATGTCTAATTCTGTCCTCTTAAGCTCCATTCCAAAATTATTTGGATTAAAATAAACCAAGTTTACTTTAAGAACTGATGCAGAAAACCCGAGGTTGTCTAAGGCCAAATTATTAAATTCTCTAAATTCTAATTCTTTGGGGGCACGACATGATGTCATAAAAAGTAGAATGAGCGGTAGTACTAAAAGGTACTTTAAAATTTTCATTGATTATTTTTTAATTGACGACCTGTAATATACTGTAGCGCAGGGGAATGAAAAAAAAGAATATTTAGAATATTAAATCATTTACTAAAGGAATTAGTATTTATAACTTATTCTAATTAAAAGTTGAGATTTTTAAAACTATTTAAGTTAGTATATTTAATTTTAGATAATTATTTGAATACAAATAATTTACATTTTGTTTACTAATTAATTAATATGTTTATTTTTTTTAAATATTGACTTATAAATTTAAATTTTTAAGAATTTATTGATAAATAGTAATAATTAAAAAAAAATGATTTAAAAATCAGAAAATCAATTTAATACAATTCTTAATTAAATTTTATTCTTATTAAATTATTCAAATAATAAAAAATTAAGTTTTAAAAAAATGAATAACTTCATATTCTTGTTAAAATAAGTTAGTTGAGTAATTGGCTCTAAAAATACTTGCTGGCTTTTTAGAGGACTTAATAGACTAATTAGTTTGTATAGTTTTAAACCTGCTAAATTGGCATTATCCCATAGTTTAAAACAAAAATAGCAGGAGAATAGCCGGGGAATTAAAATTTATCTAAATTATAGTCTCTTTTGTTAGATTGTGTTTTCAATTTTTAGATAACATATTTGAAATTTTTCAACAATTATGATAAAGCGAGCATTTTTACTCAACAATTGCGGAAATTACGGTCTGCACGTTTTGGATTATTGAAAACAGTTATTATGTTTGCATCAGAATTGGACAATGACATTACCTCTGTTATTCCCAGATTCGAGATTCCTTCCAATTTCTTCTGAACAAATGCCAGTCATTTGCCAACCAACATTATAAACCTCAAAACCACAACGAATGAAAAAATTGTACTTCCATCTTTTTTCTGCGTTTCAAAATATCACTAATGCGGTGTATCTGCATTTTTTTCCAGAACATTCTACTGTTACTGATATGTTACAACCTTTGTATTTGCCATTGGCTAATATGAAGTAAAAGTATAGAGTCTGTATGCCGTAGTATTCCACGGGCTTATTCATTATCAGTTAAACCAGTTTATTAAATCCATTATTCATTGCATTCCTCAATACCATTTGGTAATTGAATTATCAAGAACTTAAAACGCAATGATTATAATGAAACATTTTACTTACATCCTGGCTTTTATGTTGTTCACAGTAGCAGCAAAAGCACAAAAAAATGGCTTAACAACATCAACAATAGTTGCTGAAAATGTAAAAGCTACTTTAGTTAACAACAACCTGCAAGTTGCCTGGGTAACTAACTCAACATTGAATGCTAATTACTGGCAGGTTCAGGCAAGTGCAGATGGCAGCACATTTTCCACTATCGGACTGGTAATGGGTGCAGATCCAAAAGGAGCAGGTGAAAATTATATTTTTAAGCAATTGGTTAGCAAAATAAAATCTGGCTTTAAATATTACAGAGTTTTACATGTGGAAACTGAAGATCGGGCTATAGCAAGTAATACAATCAGGCTAACAAAATAATTTTCTGCTATGCAGATAATCTAGTTTTCTTTGGGGGTTACAGAACCATAAGGTTCTTAACAAAAGCCGCATTTCTATGCGGCTTTTATTTTTTAAATGTACCTACAATAAAAGGCTTATACATTTTAAAATAAGAATTTTGAGATCCCTTTCATATATGAGCTTAACAAATTATGGGTTAAGTTTAGTAAATTGTAAGTTCCTTCTGATACCCGTGTACAAACCACTATTGTGTAATTTTCAATTTTTTAAATTTTATTATCCCGGGTAATGAGAACATATTTTCTTTTCTTTTTATTTTTTAGTTTTTCAATAGCTGCCTTTTCACAGGATTTTTCCAATAAAGGGAAAGATTTTTGGGTAGGGTACGGGTATCACCAGGTGATGA
>JBKJSJ010000398.1:0-19081 GCA_046595965.1 Ferruginibacter sp. | reverse complement strand
AAAAAATTACTTTTACAAATAAACGAATAAACCACTTAAGAGATGATATTAAGCGATACCCGCATTTTGGAAGAAATAAAAAAAGAAACCATAAAAATTGTACCCTACCTGCGTGATTGCCTGGGCAGTAACAGTTACGATGTACACTTAGGTTCTACCCTGGCCACTTATGAACATGCAGAACTTGATGCAAAAAAACACAATACCATCAAACATTTTGAAATACCAGACGATGGCATCCTTTTACTGCCACACATGTTTTACCTCGGTGTTACAGAAGAATATACAGAAACCCACGCCCATGTGCCTTTCCTGGAGGGCAAGTCATCTACGGGAAGGTTGGGCATAGATATACATGCTACGGCTGGAAAGGGCGATGTAGGTTTTTGTGGCAACTGGACACTGGAAATTTCTGTAAAACAACCCGTGAGGGTTTACAAAGGAATGCCCATTGGTCAATTAATTTATTTTCCGGTAGATGGTGAAATAGAAGTAAAATATAACGAGAAAAAAAATGCCAAATACAGTGGCCAGCCAAACAAACCGGTAGAGAGTATGATGTGGAAAAATGTTTTTTAACCCTGTGGCCTGTTGCAAACTCTCATAGTGGCTCATCAGATTTATTTAATATATTTAAATTGTTCGATTGTTTTTAAAACTGCAGCATGAAAAAAATATGCCTCCTTATTATTTGCATTTTATCTGCAGCATTATTTTGTAATGCTCAGAGTACAGCAGATTCCTTGTTAAATTTTATCCGTAATAATAAAAGCCGTTCGTCTGTTTACCTGCTGCAAAACGATACTGTACTGGCCAGGCTAAACGAAAACAAACTAATGCCGCTGGCCAGCACCGTAAAAATTATGGTAGCCATTGAATTTGCAAAACAGGCGGGAGCAAAAGTTATCAATGAAGAAACAATGGTACCGCTTAAAGAACTGGATAAATATTATTTACCCAATACAGATGGAGGTGCCCACCCCCGCTGGATAGATTATGAAACAAAACTGGATCATATAAACAACGGAGCAGTAAAACTAATTGATGTTGCCAGGGGTATGATCCTGTTTAGCAGCAATGCAAACACAGAATACTTGATGGATTTACTGGGCCTGGATAATGTAAAAAATAATATCCAGTTATTAAGACTAAAACAGCACACTGCCATTTACCCATTGGTAGCTTCTTTGTTTATATACCAGAATCCACACAAAAAAAAGGAAGAAAATATATTGAAGGAAATAAAAAAATTAACGGATGAACAATACAGCCGTTTTATTTATGCTATTCACAATACATTAAAGTATGATACGGTTTTAAAATCAAGGTTTCGTCCGCAGGATCTTTCTTTGAATATGCAAAAACTATGGAGCAACAGGCTGCCTTCTTCTACAACAAAAGAATATGTGCAAATAGTAAGCGTACTAAACAACAGGAGATATTTTGAAGGATCTGCCTATGCGGTATTAGCGGAAGTACTGGAATCGGTTATGGAAAACCCTGCCAACCGCCAATGGTTTAAACATGCGGGAAGCAAGGGTGGCAGCACAGCATGGGTACTTACCAAAGCCCTTTATGCAACAACCAAAGATGGCACCAGGATAGAGATGGCTTATTTTTTTAATGATTTATTACCCGAAGAAAATAAAAAACTGCAGGGCTGGATGAATGGGTTTGAATTGAAAATATTATCGGATTATAATTTTAGAAAACAGGCGCATGCTTTGTTAAATTAACTGGCCTCAATTTAATTTCCAGATGGCAAAGTTTAATGCCGTGGCAAATGTTACCCATAAAATATAGGGCACTAATAACCAGGCTGCCGTTTTAGAAATTTTAGAAAACCAATAAATCGTTGCTGCAATAAACACCCACAATAAAATAATGTCTGCCAATGCCCATCCCGGTTGCTCGGCATAAAAGAAAATAAACGACCAGCAAAAATTTAATGCAAGTTGAATAAAATAAAACAGCATTGCATTTCTTTTTAAATCATTATCCCCTGCTTTTATCCATACCAGGTAAAATGCTATGCCCATTAGGATGTATAGTAAAGTCCATACAGGGCCAAAAATCCAGTTGGGTGGATTAAAGGATGGTTTAACTACGGTGCTATACCAGCCCCCAACAGCAGTAGATGTAAACAAACCTGCCACTGCACCTACTGCCAATGGTAAGCTTATTGCGATAATTAATTTTATTTTTGCATTCATATTTTTTCTGACAAAGCGTCGATTTTTTTACCTGGTAAATTAGACTAAATTTTTCCGAATTTTTTATAATACGCCAACAGAAAACCTGTTACCTCATCGTAACTGTTCATACCATTGGGTTGTTGATTGTTCTGCAGGTATATTCCATAAAGCCACCTGATAACCGGTTCTATTTTACCAACATGTTTTCTGTTGAATGCTACCCACTCTTTTATATCAGCCTTTACTGCTGGATGCAGATCTTTTCTATACATCCTGGCAGACAACGAATCTACGTTAAAAAGATTTCTGTTGGCATAGCTAAACAAATCCAGGTAAACCGAATAATGAAACAAGGTATCTGCCGAAACAGAAGCTGCCAGGTAACCAATAAAATTTGCTTCTCTTTCTTTGGCGTAACCCAATTGGTGCGCTACTTCGTGGCAGGCAGTAAATGGCTGCAGAAATTTTGGTATCGTTGTATTTAATTGTGCCTCGCCTGTAAGAGGATTATAGTAACCAGTAAAACCGGCATAATTACCAAACTTTCCCCACATAGAACTCTTAATAGAAACTGGATCGTATTTTAAAAAAGGATATAAAACAGCCGCTTGTTTATACGATGCATTGAGCATTTTAAATAAAGCTGCATTGGAAGGATAAGGAGTTTTATTTTTTATTAGTACCAGTTTAGAAGTATTTATTTTATCTATCAGCAAACAATTTAACTCCTTCAATTCCTCCGTGTTATACTTCTTTAAGTTTAACCCAAGTTGCCAGGCAATTCCCTTGCGGTTATAATTTATGCCCCATAAAATATTAAATACAATGTATATGGTGCAGGCCGTAATAAAAAGTTGGTAAGTGAATTTTTTTAAGCTGGCAAAAACGGCTGCATTTTTTGGGGCACGAAAAAGAAAAATAAAAAACCTGCTCAGTTTCCATAGTAGCCAGGTACCGATAATGCCATACAAAATGTCGCCAATACTAAAAGGTATAAATCCGAAACTGCTTCTTAAAACCGATGAAATACGGAGAAATAAATGAGTGCTGTATCCCATTTCCACCCTCATGGCATTTAAACTATAGAGCCGTATTATTATACAAATTATTAATAAGAGGCTGGCAATAACTACTTTTCTCCTGGTCATCTTGGGCTTAAAATTAGGCAATCAGAATTATTTAATAGTTTTTGCTTAATAAAACTGTTTAATCAAACAGTATAATTAATAATTTTGCCTTACCTTCGCCGTCCTTTAAACTGAACGCAATGGCTAACAGACGGGCATTTGAGATTGCTTTTGTGGGATTGAAGCCCGGGGTACATGAGTTTAATTACGATTTAAACGAACAGTTCTTTATAGATAAAGGTGCCGAAGATTATACAAATGCTACTGCAAATGTAAAATTGATGCTTGAAAAAAACACAGGTTTCATGCTGCTAAAGTTTGAAATTGGTGGAAAAGCAGATGTAAACTGCGACCGGTGCGGCAACCCTTTAAAAATGGAGCTTTGGGATGAATTTAAAATGCTGATAAAGCTGGTAGATAACCCCGGGGAAATGAACGAACAGGAAGAAGATCCGGATGTTCATTATATTTCCAGAACAGAAAGCCACCTGGAAGTAAGCGATTGGCTATACGAATTTGTAACACTGAGTATTCCCATGCAGCGCATGTGCAGCAAAGAAGAAATGGGGGGACCGCAATGCAACAACGAAGTATTGCAGAAGCTTAAAGAAATGGAAGTGAAAACGATGGAGAACAATGCCAATAATTTATGGAAAGGATTAGATAAGTTCAAAGAGAATTAATGAGGAGAAAGTTTAGGGTTTAGAGGGTTAGAAGTTTAGAACAAAAGCAATTAAACACATATTAATTTAAAAAAATAAACAGTCATGCCAAATCCAAAAAGGCGCCATAGTCAACAACGCAGTGCAAAAAGAAGAACGCATTATAAAGCTGAGCCCAGTACTTTAAGCGTAGATTCTACTACCGGCCAAATTCATGTACGTCATCGTGCGCATGTAAGCGAAGGAAAATTGTACTATAGGGGTAAGTTGGTTGCTGAAAAAGCTCCACTGAAAGCTTAGTTATTTTTTTGCTTTAAAGAAATTGATTCCAAAATTAAAGTTTGAGTAACTTCAAGCCTGATTTTGGAATTTTTAATTTTAATTTTTCTTGCTATGATTAAAATAGGACTGGATATGATGGGCGGCGATTTTGCCCCATTGGAAGCTGTGAAAGGGGTAGCTGCTTTTTTGGTTGAAAACAAACAGGCAGTTCAATTAATTTTAATTGGTGATGAAGAAAAAATAAAATTATATGCTGCACAAAACAATCTACCTGAAAATACGTACAGCATTGTGCATGCAGCAGAAATAATAGAAATGCACGAGCATCCTACCAAAGCACTCAAAGAAAAACAGCAGTCTTCTATAGCCATAGGTTTTCATTTACTGGCTTCGGGTAAAATGGATGCATTCATCAGTGCCGGCAACACCGGTGCCATGATGGTGGGTGCCCTGTTTAGCATTAAAGCTATAGAAGGAGTGCATCGCCCTACAATTGGTGCTTACATGCCAAGAGAAAATGGAACCCTGGGACTGCTGCTCGATGTAGGTTTAAATGCAGATTGCAAACCTGAAAACCTGAACCAGTTTGCAGTATTAGGCTCCCTGTATGCAGAGCATGTTTTAAAAATACAAAACCCAAAGGTGGGCCTCATTAACCTGGGCGAAGAAAAAGGAAAAGGAAACCTGCTGGCACAGGCAACTTACCCACTGCTTAAAGAAAATAAACAACTGAATTTTATTGGAAATATTGAAGGCCGGGATATACTCATGAACAAAGCCGATGTAATGGTATGTGAAGGATTTACCGGCAATGTGGTTTTAAAACTGGCCGAAAGCGTTTACGATATTACCAAACGCCGCAATATTACCGACGAACATTTTGAACGCTTTAATTTTGAAATCTACGGCGGGGTTCCTGTGCTGGGAGTAGCCAAACCTGTTATTATTGGCCACGGCATTTCGCATGCCAACGCCTTTAAAAATATGATTCATATTGCCTGCCGCATGATAGAAACAGATCTAACTGGTAAGATAAAGGAGAGTTTTGCTGTACTGGCAGAATAACATTGCATGAAACTTTACCAAAGTGAGCAACTTTGTAAAAGTTTTACAGAATTGAAACTTTGTCAAAGTTATAGTTACTCTAAAATTCTTCTATTCAATTTCGGTTATAAAATTTTTTACTGTCAAAATAGTTTTATCGAGGTCTGCATAACTCAATGCATTGTTTAAAAACCAACTTTCATAAGCCGATGGCGGCAGGTAAATACCATTATCGAGCAGGTAATGAAATAACCTATTAAACAATGGAATATCTGCCCTGGAAGCACTTGCAAAATCTGTGATAGGTTCTTTGCTAAAATGTAAACTGATCATAGAGCCCATTTGATTAATTACATAATCTTTACCGGATGCTTTTAATACTTCGTCTATACCATTGCGTAAGTAAGTCGTTTTTTTATTCAGCTCTGTATAAAGAGAAGGATTTTCTTTTAATTCTTTAAGTAAAGTATAGCCTGCAATCATAGCAATAGGATTGCCGCTAAGGGTGCCCGCCTGGTAAACGTTACCGAGAGGTGATATATGTTCCATTATTTTTTGTTTGCCGCCAAATGCGCCCACAGGCATACCGGCACCAATTACTTTACCATAAGTTACCAGGTCTGCATCTATACCCAGCAATTCCTGTGCACCACCTGCTCCCAGGCGAAAGCCAGTCATCACTTCATCAAAAATAAAAACAATATTTTCTTCATTGCAGATCGTTCTTAATCCTTCCATGAAACCGGGCGCTGGCAAAATGCAACCCATGTTTCCGGCCACGGGTTCTATAATGATAGCTGCTATTTCATTTTTAAATTCTGTTACCAATTTTTTTACAGCCTCCAGATCATTGTAAGGCGCATTGAGTGTATCGGCACTAACACCTGCAGTTACACCAGGCACAGTTTGAATATTAAAAGTAGCTAAACCACTTCCGGCTTTTACCAAAAAACAATCTGCATGCCCATGATAGCAACCCTCAAATTTGATAATTTTATTTTTACCCGTATAGCCCCTTGCCAGGCGCACCGCACTCATGCAGGCTTCTGTTCCGCTGCTTACCATTCTTATTAGATCTACATTGGGTACCATGCTTTTTATAAGCTCGGCCATATTGATCTCCAGTTCGGTTGGTGCTCCGTAAGATGTGGAGTAGGCAGCATATTCCTGTATGGCTTTTACTACTGGTTCATGTGCATGCCCGAGTATCATGGGTCCCCAGGATGCTATATAATCTATGTATTCATTTCCGTCTTCATCATACAGGTAAGCGCCTTTTGCTTTTTTAATAAATACGGGTGTGCCCCCCACACTTTTAAAAGCTCTCACAGGCGAATTTACTCCACCGGGGATTGACAGTTGTGCTCTTTCGAATAACTCTTTACTCTTTGTGTGCATTTATTTTTTTTTTGATATCAGCTTTTACTTCTTAACCAAACTTCAGTGGCGTCGCACTCTTGTACATTGGAATATTATGCAACTTTACCCACATTTTTCTTACACGCAAAGCCGCAAAGAAAAATTAAGAAGCAAAGGTTTATAATATAAATTCTTTCCTGGCCACTTTGCGTCTTTGCGTGAAAATTACCCTATCAGCTTCGCCGCATCTTTTGCAAAATACGTTGCTATTAAATCGCCGCCAGCTCTTTTAATTGAAGTTAATGTTTCAAGGATGGCTTTGTTTTCGTCTATCCATCCACGTTGTGCAGCAGCTTTTATCATGGCATATTCTCCGCTAATATTATATACACTCACAGGAACGTCAACCGCATTTTTTACTTCCCTTACAATGTCAAGGTAAGGAAGGCCTGGTTTTACCATTACAATATCAGCGCCTTCTTCTACATCCATCAGTGCTTCTTTGATGGCTTCTATGCGGTTAGCATAATTCATCTGGTAAGTTTTTTTATCTCCAAATCCAGGGGCGCTATCAAGGGCATCTCTAAAGGGCCCGTAAAAACAGGAAGCGTATTTGGCACTGTAAGCCATAATGCCCACTTTGGTAAAATTATTGTCTTCCAGTCCTTCCCGGATAGCCCCAATGCGGCCATCCATCATATCGCTTGGTGCCACCATATCTACCCCTGCTTTTGCATGGCTGATACTCATTTTTACCAACGCTTCTACCGTGGCATCGTTTACTATTTCGCCGTTTTCTACAATCCCATCATGGCCGTAAGAGGAGTAAGGATCCAGGGCCACATCGGTCATCACATACATTTCGGGCACAGCTTCTTTTATAGCCCTGATGCTGCGTTGCATCAACCCATCTTTGTTCCAGGCTTCTTTGCCAGTATTGTCTTTCAATTCATCTTTGCATTTTATAAAAAGCAACACCGATTTTATTCCCAGGCTCCAGAGTTCTTTTACTTCTCTTACCGTTCCATCAATACTGCGCCGAAAATAATTGGGCATAGATGCAATTTCAATTTCTACACCTGTGCCTTCATCTATAAAAAGTGGTGCTATAAAATCGGAAGGAGTTAAAATGGTTTCTGATACCATCGCCCTTATTGCCGGGGATGTTCTTAGAATTCTATTTCGTCTTTGTAGTATCATAATATTATATTTTTTAGCAGCTGTTAGCCCGGTTGGCCCATTCATTTTTTTCTTCTTCAATAACCGCAGGTATTATCCAATCTTTGGGATGCAAGCAAGCCTGCAATAATTTTTCTTCTTCTGAATTTGGTTGGGGCTGGTAATTATATTCAAACCTCACTGTTGGAGGAAGACTCATTAAAATACTCTCCGTTCTTCCATTGGTTTTTAACCCAAAGATGGTTCCTCGATCGTGTACTAAATTAAATTCTACGTATCTGCCTCTTCTTATTTCCTGCCAGTGTTTATGCCGGGCCGCAAATGGGGTATTTTTTCTTTTTTCTGCAATGGGTAAGTATGCTGTATTAAAAGCCTGCCCGCATTGCCTGGCAAAATCTATCCAAAAATTTTCATCTTTTTCTTTAGTGGGTTTTTGGTAATCATAAAATATTCCTCCTATGCCCCGTCTTTCATTATTGCGATGAGTGTTTACAAAATAATCATCGCAGTTTTTCTTAAATGTTGAATAAAAAGAAGCATCAAACTGATCACAAATATTTTTGTAGGCTTGATGAAAATGAACGGCATCTTCATTTATTAAATAAAATGGAGTAAGGTCTGTGCCACCTCCAAACCAGGAAACTTCGGGATCTTGCAAAGTGTCAATAGTAGCACTTTTGTTTGCATTGCAAACAATAAACATGCGGTAGTTACAATGTACCGTTGGTACAAAAGGATTTACAGGATGCAACACTAATGAAATGCCACAGGCCCACCATTGTAAAGGCTCCTGGCTGTCAGGGATATTTTTTAATTGATGACGCATTGCTTCTGTAACCTCCCCATAAACAACAGAAGTATTCACTCCACCTTTTTCAAAAACATTTCCGTTGGCAATCACTCTTGTTATTCCTCCACCACCTTCTGCCCGCTCCCATTTATCTTCTATGAATGTTGCCCTGCCATCCACTTTTTCTACTGCAGCACAAATACTGTCCTGCAACTCATGAACCATATTTATCCAGGTTTCCTTAATGCTCATTTCATTATCAATTATCAATTACCTAATTATTCACTAACCTGGTATTCCTTTACTGCATCCACAAATGCTCTTGCATTATCTACCGGCACATTGGGTGTAATGCCATGACCAAGATTAGCAATATACCGCTGTGTTCCAAAAGCATCGATCATTTCTTTTACTGCTTTTTTAATTTCCGGAATGGGTGCCAGCAATTTAGCCGGATCAAAATTTCCCTGAAGTGTAATATTGTTATTCGTCATAGCCCTTGCCACAGCAGGCTCTATGCACCAGTCTATTCCGATGCCCGATGCGGAAGATTTACTTAAATCATTTAATGCATGCCAGGTACCTTTTGGAAATAAAATTACGGGCGCATCCTCTTTTAAAGCATCAGCGATCTGCAACAGATAAGGCTGCGCAAATATTTTAAAATCTGCCGGGCTCAGTGAGCCGGCCCAGCTATCAAAAACCTGCACGGTATCTGCCCCGGCTTTTACCTGAGCTTTTAAATAATTGATAGTAATGCTGGTAATTTTTTGCAGCAACTGGTGCGCCAGTAAAGGTTGTGTGTAGGCAAACTGTTTGGCTTTGTCCCATGTTTTACTTCCCTTTCCCTCTACCATATAACATAAAAGCGTCCAGGGTGCTCCTGCAAAACCAATCAATGGCACCCGCCCATTCAATTCTTTTTTAGTAAGTGATAAAGCATCGGTAACATAATGCAAACTTTCTTCCACACCTTCCGTTATCAATGCATCTACATCGGCCTGAGTCTGTATTATTTTAGGCAGCGATGGCCCTTTGCCTTCTTCCATTAACACTTGCATGCCCATAGCCTGCGGTATCACCAAAATATCAGAGAAAATAATAGCGGCATCTACCCCCACCTGGTCAACGGGCTGCAGCGTAATTTCAGTAGCCAGCTCTGGTGTTTGCACACGGGTAAAAAAATCATACTTAGCTCTCAGCTTCATATAATCCGGCAGGTATCTTCCTGCCTGACGCATCATCCATACAGGCACACGCTCTGTTTTTTCTCCTCTTAGTGCTCTTAATAATAAATCGTTTTGTAACATCATTTAAATTGTAAATTTTTATAAGAAGACGATGGTTGATAGTGTATGCACTATCAACCATTTTTAAACTAAAATTATTTTTAAATTCACCCCGCCTATTCTTAATCGATTATTTATAGATGAATATTGACTGCCTAATATTCACTACCCAAAGAACTCCATCATATTTCTCAGCAGTTCATCCTTGCCCGGTTCGTCGGCCAGAATAATTTTATTGCCGGTATATTTTTTTATGGCATCGGCGGTAGTTTCTCCAATGGCAAAAAAAATTGTTTTTTCTGTGGCCTTGTTTACCAAAAAAAAACTATCTGCTGCACTGGGGCTAAAAAACAAAATGCCTGCATAATCTTTTGAAATTTTATGAGGCACTGTCATGGTTTGATACACTACAATTTCATGGAGGCCAATATTATTTTGTTGTAATATTTGCGGCAATTCTTCCCTGCGCTGTTGGCCGCAGAAAAAATACACTTCTTCTGCCCTGTCATCTTCAATGATAACTTCTGCCAGTGCAGCAGCACTATCTGCAGTGCCAGCAATAGAATGTTCTCCGAAATATTTTTTTACCAATTGCCTGGTTGTATTGCCTATGCAATAAATTTTCCAATCTGGTTGTTCATCTATTAAAAATTCAGCCACTGCTTCCACTGCATTCATGCTGGTAAACACTACGGTAGCACAAAGGTTTAAAACATTTTCTATTTCCTGCTGCACTTCTACCGATTCTATGGGTTCTGTTTCTATAAACGAAAGCATATCTATTTCGATTCCCTGGGCAGCAGCTTTCTGCAGCAGTTCTGCCGCTACAGGTCTTGTGCAAAGCACCTGGATGTTATTGTTATTTTCTAATGCCATCAGCTATGCATTGCCCCCCATTTTTTAATAATTCAATGGCAGCTGATCTACCAAAACCTGCTGCATTTTTTTTTGAAATATTTTTTTTAATCACTGCTTTTTGTTTTCCATCTACGCTTAGTATGCTCCCACTAAAATAAATTTCATCCTTGTTCATTTGTGCCAATGCACTTATTGGGGTAGAGCAACCACCCAGTAATTCTCTTAAAAAATCTCTTTCCATTTTAGTACAGGTGGCAGTGGGTTCATCATTTAATGCAGCGCATGCATTTAACAGGCCTGTGTCATTTTCTCTGCAAACAATTATTACGGCACCCTGCGCAGGTGCGGGCAGCATCCATTCCAGTTCAATAGCATTTTTTGGCCGCAGGTTTATTCTTTCTAAACCTGCTGCGGCAAAAATAGCTCCATGCCAGTTACTCTCCGCCACTTTTCGCATACGGGTATTTATATTTCCTCTTAAATTATCTATGCTGTGCTGCGGATACCGGTGCAGCCACTGAGCCTTGCGGCGTATGCTGCTGGTAGCAATAAATACAGGTGAATGAGGAATGATGAATGGTGAAATCTCCATAGACCTCAACGAACTTATAAACGCTACATACTCTGATGGCAACTGTGCATTTTCTCCATTCACCATTGACCCTTCACTTAATGATTCATTGATAACAAACAGATCTTTATAATTTCCTCTTTTTAATACTGCCGCCTGCACAATGCCATGGGGCAATTGTGTGGGCACGTCTTTCATAGAGTGAACGGCTATGTCGATTTTATTATTCAGCAAAGCAATATCAAGACTTCTTGTAAAAATTCCCTGCACGCCCATTTCGTACAAGGGCGTTTGCAAATCTATATCTCCTTCACTTTTTACAAAAACAAGTTCTGCCAAAAATCCATTTTCTGCAAGCAGGTTTTTTACCAATGTGGCCTGCCACACGGCCAGTTCGCTTTCCCTGGTTCCTATTTTAATAATTGATTGCATTCAGATTAATTAGAAGCTGTAGAAATAAAATCATTCATAGCTTCTATGTAGAAACAGCCTTTATTATTGTGGGTGCGCATCTTTACGGCCATGCCGTTAATGGCTTTTTGAATTTTTTCTTCGGCTGTTTTTTCACACATAGAAAAAATGGGAGGTGTCATTAATGAATATCCAAAACCGGAATGTATTTTCTGTAAATGAATTTTTACTTCTTTAAGAATGGGCACATGCTTTCTCATGGTATGCCATACTTCAAAAGCATGTATATGTTCTGCAATAATGGCTTTTACTTTTGGGATTTCTTCGCTTCTGCGCTGCAGGGTTTCATCTTTTATGCGGCTCAGCTCATCTACATTTACCAACTCTATGCCTTCTAGATCTTTTACATTGGCAGCAACATTGCAGGGTACAGAAAGATCTATAAGCAACTTATGAGCACCGGGTTTTAATTGAAGTTTTGTTATTACCGGTTCGTCTGCATTGGTAGCTACAATAATTACGTCTGCAGCATCTATATGTTGCTGCAGGTTATCAATGCTATCATATACCAATGAAAATTTTTCTGCCAGTGCAGTAGCTTTTTCCATAGTACGGTTAATAAGCGTAACCTGTGTGCCGGGCAGATAATCTACAATGTTGTTGCAGGTATTGCTTCCTATTTTTCCTGTGCCGAGCAATAGTATTTTTTTACCTTCTATTTGTTTAAACCAATGGCGGGCATATTGCACTGCGGCAAAAGAAACCGATACAGTACCACCGCTCATTTCGGTATTGGTTCTTATTTGCTTTGTTGTCTGCAATACTTCGTTGATCAATCTATCCAGGTATGGACCTATGCAATTATGTTGTTTAGAAAATTTGGTAGCCTTTTTTATCTGGCCTACAATTTCATAATCGCCCAGTATTTGAGAGTCAAGCCCGGCAGAAACATTAAACAAATGCTCAATAGCTTCCAATCCGGATTTTTGATAAGAGCCTTCATAAAAACTATCCAGCTTACCTTCTGTGTGGCTGCAAAGTAATTGGCAAAGCTGATCAACGTTTTCTGCAAAGCCATAAATTTCTGTTCTGTTGCAGGTAGATAAAACAAAGAACTCTTTTACTTTATATTGATGTGCTGAAGCAATAATATCCAGGTATTGATCGGCATTAATAGAAAACTGGCCCCTCACCGATGCGTCGGATTTTTTATAGTTGATGCCTGCAATAAAAAAGGAAGAAATATGGGTCATTCGCTTGGGCTTATTATAAATCTGTCTTTAAAAATTACTAATGCAAATTTACTTTCACCAGCTTGTGTTATCTAATTTCCATGTCATTGCAATGTCATTTTTAAATATGACCTTAGTCAGATTGAAAACTGATATTTAAACATTTTATACTGAATCCTGTTTGAGCTAATTACATTTGCAAAAATATTCTTACAAAAATGAGTGACAAAAAACGTGGCATTCTTTTAATGAATCTCGGCTCGCCAGACAGTACCGAAACCAGGGATGTAAAAAAATACCTGGATGAATTTTTAATGGATGGAAAAGTCATTGATGTGCCCTACCTGCTGCGCCTGCTGCTTGTAAGAGGAATAATTACACCTTTCCGTTCGCCAAAATCGGCAGCAGCATACAAGACCATCTGGACAAAAGAAGGCTCTCCGCTCATTGTAAATACCAAACACCTGCAACTTGCATTGCAGCAAATGGTAACCGAACCTGTAGAGATTGCCATGCGCTATGGCAACCCTTCTCCCAAAGCAGGATTTGATAAATTAATGCAGCGGGAACCGGAACTGCAGGAAGTAATTGCTGTGCCATTGTACCCACATTATGCAATGAGCAGTTTTGAAACCGCAGTTGACCAGGTTAAAGAAATTCACAAAAAAAATGGCTATTCATTTGAGCTAAAATTTGTAGAGCCTTATTATAACAATGAAGGGTATATTCATGCGCTTGCACAAAGCATCCGCCCCTATCTTCAGGAGGAATACGATCATATTTTATTTAGCTATCATGGTGTACCGGCAAGGCATTTACGCAAAAGCGATACCACCGGCGTCCATTGCCTTAAAGTAGAAAATTGCTGCAATGTGGCATCGCCTGCGCACAGCACCTGCTACAGGCATCAATGTTTTACCACTACAGGATTGGTTACAGAACAACTGGCTATTCCTGCAGATAAATTCAGCATCTCATTTCAATCCCGGCTGGGTAAAGGATGGTTGCAGCCTTTTACTGATATACGTTTGCAGCAAATGCCTGCCGAAGGAATAAAAAAACTACTCATACTTTGCCCGGCATTTGTAAGCGATTGCCTGGAAACCCTGGAAGAAATTGCTGAAAGAGGCAAAGAAGAATTTATGAACGCCGGCGGCGAAAGTTACTGGATGATTCCGTGCATGAATGTGAATGAAGAATGGGTGGTGGCACTGAAGGGTTTGGTGAATAGTGAAAGGTGAATTGGGAAAGCTTTGAAGGTTTTAAGGTGTTTGTAGGTTGTAATAATTTAGAGTACTTTGTTTAGCACTCAAAATCCTGTTGTATGTTTCTAACTCTTAATCACCAAAAACTGGATGTATATGCTGCCTCAAGAGCATTTGTATTAGAATGTTATAGATTTTCAAAACATTTACCTGCTGATGAAAAATTTGGAATGGTTTCCCAAATTAGAAGATCTGCTTTATCAGTTCATTTAAATATTGCTGAGGGAGCATCCAGAAAATCAGAAGTAGAAAGAAAAAGATATTATGAAATTTCAAGAGGATCTATCATTGAAATAGATGGAGCTTTTGATATTGCAGAAGGATTAGAATATTTTACAGATTATACAAAATAAGTTTTAGGCAATTCAATGACAAAATGTTTTAAACTTTTAACCGGACTAATCAATTCTAAAATTTAATATATAAAATTTAATAGCAAAAAAATGAATACACTATCTTTCTGGCACTCACCAATGACCATTCACCATTCACTAAATAACCTTTCCGGAATTCACTTTTGACCATTCACTATTCACAATATGTATCTCTACATCAAAGCCATCCACATCATTTTCATCGTCACCTGGTTTGCAGGTTTATTTTATATCCCCAGGCTTTTTATTTACAACACAGAAGCCAGTGAAAAAACTGAGCCGGAAAAAAGTATTTTACATAAGCAGTTTTTGCTGATGACAAAAAGATTGTGGCTGGGTATTACCTGGCCATCGGCTATACTTACTTTAATTTTTGGAGTATGGATAGCTGTGTTGCTTGGCGGGGTACCCCAATGGTTATGGATAAAATTAGCTTTTGTTTTAGTTTTATACATTTACCATTTTACCTTACACATCATTTATGCACAGCAACAGAAAGCTATCTTTCGCTATACATCGCAGCAACTAAGGATATGGAACGAAATAGCCACCATTTTACTGGTGGCTATTGTAATGATTGTTACGGTAAAACAAAGCATCAGCCTTGTGTGGGGTATTGTTGGGTTGATCCTGTTTATCCTTATACTGCTGGCCGCAATAAGAATCTATAAAATTATCAGAACAAAAAAAACGGTTTAATAAATCAGGTGTTTTCTTTGCGTAAGATAAAGCAGGATAAAGAGAATAGTTATACCTGATCCTATAGCAAATGCGACTCCTTGAAACATAAACATTCCCACAAAAAGTGCAGTAGTAAGAAAAGGCAAAATTTGCCCAACAAGATAAATAAGAAAGCCCTGCTTTTTTAATTTACGCATCTGCATAGCACCAAAAACACAAAGTGCAATAGCTGCCAGGCCAATGATTAACATGGGGATTTTATTTTCCAGGTTTTTAGTAAGCATCTCTTCATAATTCTCCGGATTGGGCATAAAAGATTTTGCCCAGGCAGGCATTTCGCCACTGGTCATTTGCGCCATCATTTTATCTTTTTCATCGTAAGCTTTTTGTGCATTCAAAAATCCGAATGCAACCCCAAATAGCTGAAATGCACTGCCTATAAAAGTTAAGATTGTAAGTACATTTAATCCTGCGGGTAAAGTTGGTTTAGCAAAATCGGCAGAGTTTAAAGAATCGGCGTTAATGTTTTGATTATCCATAATAGTTTTAGTTTTGTCCAAATTACGTTACTAATAATGGCTTTCAAAACAAATTATTTAAAATAAAAAAAACGGTTAGTTTTACCCGGCATGAGTCAATACCTTTCACACATTATTTTAAAGAATCATTTTTTACTTACTGCCAACAGAACTATTTTTTGGGAAGAAGAAAAAGTCCTGATTGTTTGCGACCTGCACATTGGCAAGAGTGGCCATTTCAGGAAAAACGGTATTGGTATTCCGCAAAATATTTTTAAAGAAGATATGCAGCGGTTGTTTACAGAAATTCAAAACTATCAACCCCGGCAACTTGTTATTGTGGGAGATCTTACACACAGCCAAAGCAACAAAGAGCTGGATCTTTTTTTAAAATGGAGAAAAGATATTGCTGGCTTAGCAGTACACCTCGTGGTGGGTAATCATGATATATTAAATAAAACATGGTACACAAAGGCAGGCATACAATTGCATGAAAACTGTTTGATTATCGGGAGTTTTGTTTTTACGCATGATATAAGTGCGTGCAAAAAAATGAAATCAAAATATTATTTCAGTGGACATATTCACCCCGGCATAAAAATAAAAGGAGCAGGAAGACAAACGATACAACTGCCCTGTTTTTATTTTACAAAAAATGATGCCGTGCTGCCGGCCTTTGGAAAATTTACGGGAACCCATGCCATAAAACCTACCACAACAGATGCAGTTTTTGCCATTGCAGAAAATGCCGTCATCCGCATTCAGTAAAATTTAATTTTTTCTCCGCTTCAATTCTTTCTTTATCAAATCAAGCTCACGGCCTGTTTGGCCGGCTACCGAACTGTTTTCCTGTGCACGCCTCATAAGGTAAGGCACCACATCTTTTATAGGACCAAAGGGAAGATATTTACTTACACTGCAACCGCTTTTGGCCATGTTAAAAGTAATGCTGTCGCTCATACCATAAAGCTGCGAAAAATGAATATGCGGATGATTGTGTGGCAATCCTTTTTCATCGAGTAATTGTGTGGCAAACAAATTGCTTTGCTCATTGTGTGAAGCTACAATTACTGCAATATTATCGAGGTGGCTAATGCAAAAAGCAGTTGCATCATTGTAATCTCTGTCGCAACTGGCTTTGTCTGGTTGTATAGGTGAAACGTAATTTAACTCCCTGGCCCGCTCTCTTTCTTTTTCCATGTAAGCCCCTCTCACCAGTTTGATGCCCAAAATAAAATTGCGTTCTATGGCAGCGGTATAGCTGTCTTTTAAAAACGCTATCCTATCGTGGCGGTAGAGCTGCAGTGTATTGTAAACCACTACTTTTTCTTTGTTGTATTTATCCATCATCAGCATGGTCATTGCATCCACCGGATCCTGAATCCAGGTTTCTTCGGCATCTACCAGCACCCCAATATTTTTTAAATTAGCTTGCTCACAAATGCGCTGCAAGCGGTTTACACATCGCTGCCATTCTTCTTTTTCGGTGCCGGGTAATTCATCAATGGCTTTATTATATCGATTTACCAATGTGCCCTCACTGGTATGCATAGCCGCATCTAATTTTTCCAGCAAACTCAGCCGCACACAACCGGTAATTTTTATACTCATAAAAGGAATATTCTTTTGCGTGGCGGCATAGTTTATTACTTTAATAAATTCATTCATGGTGTTTTCAAGACCTTCTTCGCCATCCGATCCACCTTCTACCCCGTAATCCAATATCACCTGCACATTGTATTTTTCCAGCCTGTCGGCCACAACAGCAGTTTCTTGCAGCGTTTCACCACCAACAAACTGTTTAAAAATCGTACTGCGCAACAAAGGTTTTGTAAAAGGCAGGTTCCACTTAATAGCTAAGGGTGTAATGGCCAGGCCCATCTTTAGCAAAGCAGGATGCCCCATGGCGGAAAAAAGATACAGGGCTTTTTTAAGTTCTGCGGATGTTTTGTATGCAAAGGCATCACGGGTATTATCAAATGATATCATATATGGCAAATTGGAGACTCGAAATTCCGCAATAGAAAACGAACTACCAAATAATTGCACACATGATTGTTATCATATAGGCTAATGACTAAAAGGCTGCAGTACCATTTCGCTTACTACAGCACTATTGGGTTGCTGGCAAAGAAACCAACTAATGTGAAACTTTTTTTTTAATCAGAAAATTTAAATGATTATAATCCTTAATAAATATGGCAAACCCTGTTACGTTATCTTCGCAAAAATTTTCAGCATGGATAAAAAAGCAAGTGACTCCCTGGTAGTAATGACGGAACTGGTATTGCCTAACGATACCAATAATTTTGGAAATCTGATGGGAGGGCGACTGATGTACTGGATGGATATTGCCGCCGCACTGGCCGCCATGAAACATTGTGCAGCACCGGTGGTAACAGCATCGGTAGATAATATTTCTTTTGAAACACCTATAAAAATAGGCAACGTGGTTCATATAGAAGCCAAAGTTACCCGTGCCTTTAACAGCAGCATGGAAATACATTTAAAAGTATGGGGCGAAGATGCCATTCAGCAATACAGGTATAAGAGCAATGAAGCTTATTACACTTTTGTAGCACTGGATCCTACCGGAAAACCAAGACCAGTAAACAAAATGATTGCCGAATCGGAAGAAGAAAAAAAATTATTTGAAAGTGCGCTTACCAGGAGACAGTTGCGTTTAATACTGGGAGGAAAAATGAAACCCGAAGATGCCGATGAGCTGAAAGCGTTGTTTACGAAATAGCTGTTTGTGTTTACCTGGATATGTTCAATTTGTTTGTAAAAAAGATAGCAAATACTTTGATAAAGAAATGCTTTATTAAATGGCTGGGAGATTATAAATATCTGCTAACAGTTTGCACTACTTATCCAGTTTATTCATCAGGTGATGTTTGCTTTTAAGCATAAATTTTTTGCTTTGTTCAATAGCATCCATTACTTTTTCCAGAATGTTTTCTGTGGTATCGTTATAATCTATATCTAAGGGTTCTTTAAATGTAACAGACAACAACGAACCCTTCTTTTTAAATTTCAACCCTTTTTTATTAAATGCCCTCCAGAAACCACTGATGATAACGGGGATTACAATGGGCTTATTTTGTTTAATAATAAAAGCGGTTCCTTTTCTGCCTGGGGCAAAAGGTTTGGTGGTTCCCTGCGGAAAAGTAATTACCCAATTTTTGCTGAGGGCATTGGTGATTTTTTTGGTATCGGATGTGTCCAGTCCTCTTCTTACTTC
>JBKJSJ010000395.1:0-5631 GCA_046595965.1 Ferruginibacter sp. | reverse complement strand
CCCGGAATCATATAATCTGTATTATAAAGGGTATGAGATGGATCACGCAGCCGGCTATCAATATAACGATCCTTTTATTTGGGGATTTACTCAAACTCACCTTAATGGAGCTGGTTGCCCTTCTTTGTCCGATATTTTATTGATGCCATATTGCGGTAAACAGATTGATCCTTCATCCAGGAAGAATTTTGCTTCTGGGTATGATAAAAAGAGAGAAAATGCATCTCCAGGTTACTATTCAGTATATCTTTCAGATCATCGTGTTAATGTAGAACTCTCCGCAACAAAACATGCCTCATATCATCGTTATTATTTTGAAGAGCCTCGTTCAGCCCAATTATTAATTGATTTGCAATATGGAGTAAGTTGGGATATAACTTCAATCTCAAATAACATTCTGGATGCAAATCAAAATTTTGAAGGCGACTCTACCTTATCCGGTTTTAGAAAAGCGAGGGAATGGGCTGAAAGAAAACTCTTTTATGTAATTAAATTTAATAAAAAAATAAAAAATACAAAAGTGTTGTCACCTCCTGATAATAAATCAGAGTTAGCGCCACGTTATATACTTGATTTCGAAATGGGTAATAGTAACAATCTGGAAGTGATGATAGGTTTATCAACCGTTAGTGTGGAACAGGCAAAAAAGAATCTTCTCGCAGAAATTCAAGATTGGGGAACTTTTGATATAGTAAAAAGCAAAACGAATAAGGAATGGAATAGTCTTTTATCTAAAGTTGTTATAGAAGGAAATAATGACAAAAAAATAGCATTTTATACTTCCCTTTATCGGATGTACATACAGCCCAATAATATTGCGGATGTAGATGGTAAATACCGTGGAGAGAATGATTCTGTATATCAGTCTTCAACAGGAAAGTTTTATTCAACCCTTTCGCTGTGGGATACTTATCGTGCCGCCAATCCTTTTTATACAATTCTTAACCCTGAATTGGTGAGTGATCTAATTTCATCAATGATGGATAGTTATGTCAATAAACCAACAGATTTAAATAACCCGGTGGAGGCTAATAAGTATTTTCCCCGATGGGGACTGTGGGGGAAGGAAACACATACCATGATTGGAAACCATGCAATTCCTGTAATTGCAGATGCATATTTAAAGGGAATTCGACTACGAAAAAGCTATACTGATGCTGCTGTTTACGATGCTATTTGGACAACTGCTACTAAACCTCATTATCGAAATCACGTGGAGTTGATTGCTAAATATGGTTATATCCCTATGGATATTCAACTCTCTAAAATAGACGATAGCCGGGAAACTGTTTCCCGTTTGTTGGAAAGCAGCTATGACAACTATTGCGCCGGGTTGTTTGCTGGCAGCATACGACGGAATGATGATAAAAACCTTTTGATGAAACGTGCAGGATATTATAAAAACGTGTATGACCAATCCAGTGGATTTATGAGAGGAAAAGATTCGAAAGGCCAGTTTCGAAAAGATGTAGATCTTTCTGAGGTTGTGGGAGAATGGATTCCTAAGTCTGATTTTACCGAGGGAAATGCCTGGCATTATCTTTTCCATGTTCAACACGATGTGAAAGGTATGATAGAAATGATGGGCGGCAAGGAAATCTTTGTTTCCAAACTTGACTCTATGTTCTATACAAATAGTAAACCAGTGGTTAAAACGTTGGTTTGGAATATATATGGCACTATAGGGCAATATTGGCATGGCAATGAACCATGTAACCACATTCCCTATCTATATAAATATACAGATAAGCCATATAAAACTGATGCAATTATAAAGTATGTTGTTGATAGTTTCTATAAAACTAAACCCGATGGACTAAAGGGGAATGATGATTGTGGACAGATGTCTGCATGGTATGTTTTTTCTGTAATGGGCTTTTATCCTGTTAATCCTTGTGGAGGAAACTATATACTAGGTGCTCCTCAGGTGCCATCAACATCCCTTATACTTCCTAATGGAAATCATTTTACAATTTTAGCTGAAGGGCTTTCCAACAAGAAACATTTTGTAAAAGAGGTTTTACTTAACGGTAAACGACTAAAGAGAAATTTTATAACACATGATGAAATACTTCGTGGGGGTAAACTGATTTTTATTATGTGTTATGAACCTCAGTTTGAAAATTCCAATCTATTGAATAAAAAGAAAAAACAATAAATAAATATTGTTCGATAAAATGATAGATTTCAGATTTAATTTTGTTGCACGAAATAAAAAATAAAATGGGTAGCTCCAATGTTGGGACCCTGATTTGCAGCAATGTCTCCTGGCTATTTTGTACAAATGCTATCGGAAAATTTTTTCCAATTCCATGTTAAATAAAAAATCCATTATTTAGCGGTCATTACATTTCTCGATGCCGTTCTGCATTTTTTAAACCAAGCGGATTTTTTATAGATTGTGTGTTGCAGTACCAATAACTATACTATTCTTATGGCAGAAATAATAAATACTCCAGATTAATAAAATTATGATTGGAGAAAAATGCATGCATCATAAAAGAGTAAATAATTTATCTGCTTTTTTTATTGCTGAGAAAAACAACCTTGTCTTTCTAACCTTTGCATGATAAAATCAATATACATCCTTTACTAAGTTCAAGTAATTAATGTTATTTAATAATTAATGGCTTTAGTAATGCATTACCCATTAAATAATGTAATTTGCTAATGCTCCAATTGATGGCTAAGGATACTATATACATAAATTTCTCAATTTGCTTCAATTGTTCTTATAAAAAATGCCAAAATAGCTAGCAAGGGAATGAAACAAATATTCATCAGTCTTCTTATAATTTTATTTCAACAAGTATCTATTGCTTCACCCAATTCAGACAGCTTAATTAATGAGTTAAATGCTGTAATAAAAAAGTCCAGCACTTACGACCATGAAAAATTAAATGAGATTTCACATCTCAAACGCTTATTAAATGAGAGTTCAAAAAATGATTTAAGTAAGCAGTACGAAATTCATCTTAAGATATATGAGGCTTACAAATATTATAATTATGATTCCGCTTATAATTATACAAAAAAATTGCGCAGCTATGCAGAATATAAGGAGGATCCATCACTGGCAGCGGATGCCCGGATTAAACAGGTTTTCATTTTGCTTTCCGGGGGTTTATTTAAGGAAACTTTTGACTCACTAAACGTCCTGAATATACAAGGAGTAGCAGATAATGTGCGGGCAGATTACTTTTCATTAAAAGCAAGATGTTATTATGATGTTGCAGATTTTGATGATGATGGTTCCCGTACGGAATCGTATTATAAGGAAGCAAACGAATCTATGGATTCGGCCCTGAGCTTATATCCAGCAAATACTTTTGAGTATTTATATTATTCAGGTTTAAGAAACTTAAAAAAGGGCAATACTGATCTGGCATTACTACAATTACAAAAATTAAACGCTACCAAAAATCTTACCTACCATGAAATTGCCTTAACTACCTCTACTATTGGAGGAATATTTACAATGCTGGGATATCCTGAGAAAGCCAGAGACTATTTAGTGCAGGCATCTATTGCAGATATTAAATCATCTACAAAAGAGACCTCAGCTCTTTTAGCTGTGGCCACTATCATATTTAAAGAAGGTAACATAGAGAATGCTGCATTATACATTGAAAAAGCCAATGAGGATGCTACCTTTTATAAGGCTAGATTAAGGAAAGTTCAAATAGGAGCAATTTTACCTTTAATTAAGGAGCAACTTATAAAAACTGTTGAGTCACAAAAACAAAAATTGATTATTTATTTAATGTTAATGGCCCTGTTGATTTTGCTGTTATTGGTCGTTGCACTTATTGTAAGAAATCAGGTAATAAAATTAAAATCGGCAAGATTAAGTTTATTGGAATCAAATTTAAAACAGCAGCAGATTAACGCAGAACTGGAAAAGGCCAATGCGTTGAAAGAAAAATACAACGATCAATTACAGGAAATAAACAAACAATTAACTGATGCAAACCTGGTAAAGGAAAGATACAATGAGCAGATGAAGGAAATAAACCGGCAGTTATCAGAAGCTAATAAAATAAAAGAAGAATACCTGGGTTATTATTTTACCATAGACACCGAGTTTATGGCCCGTATGGAAAAATTGATCAATACGATTGAAAAGAAACTCGTTGACCGCAAATGGGATGAAATTAAACTGAAACTTAAATCTGTTGACTTTAAAAAAGAAAAGGAAGAGCTGCTGTATAATTTTGATAAGACCTTTGTAAAATTGTTTCCTGATTTTGTATTACAATTTAATACGCTATTTAATCCTGAAGATCAGTTTATATTAAAAAAAGATCAACTTTTAAATACCGAACTCCGCATTTTTGCTTTGATAAGAATGGGCATTACAGACAATGAAAAAATTGCCGATATTTTAAATTATTCCATTAATACGATTTACTCTTATAAAACCAAAATGAGGAACAAAGCAATTATTCCAAAAGATGAATTTGATAAAAAAATTACCCAGATGACTACCTTAAACTATCAAAATAACGAGGAAAAAAACAATGAACAATCTATATAGTATTTAAATTTAATACTTAGATAAACTTTTGATCTTCAATGTCTATTCTTTTTAGGTTTATCCTTCCTTCCCTTTTTTTTCTATTTTTTCTATTTATTATTTCACATTCGTGTTTTTAGTTATGATTTTTATTCCATGATTATACGCTTATGTTTAAACTTCAAAAAGCTCATTTGATTTTAAAGATGATGAATTTTGATAGTTTAAAAGTTTAGCTGCAAATCATGATTATAATGAATGCTTTGTAAATGTAAATGCTACGCCATTATTGGAGATAATTCCATTGATTCCATAGAAATTATTTATTGCATTCATAGGGTAGATCAGCTTTGTTGTATTTGCCCCATTAAGGTTGCAATTATTTTACATTATTCCACTCCTGCCAAAACTAAAGAAGGTAAAAATCAAAAAAAACGCTCTCAATTTTTAAAAGTAAATTAATGAACATGAAACTAAAACGATTGCTTCGTATGCTTTTGCTTCCCCTATTATTTTCATTTGTATTTGAGCAGGTGTATGCGCAAAACAGAATAATTAGGGGGACAGTTGTTGATGAAAAAAATAATCCAATAGCAGGAGCTTCAGTTACTATCAAAGGCAGTTCTGAAGGTACCTCTGCCGATTCTATGGGAATTTTCTTGTTAAATGTTACTGCAACAGCTAAAGTGCTGGTCATTTCTTCAGTAGGATACCTTAACCAGGAAATTATTGTAGGAACAAGAACCTCTCTTGTAATTATTTTAGCTTCTCCCGGTCAGTCTTTAAACGAAGTGGTGGTAATAGGATACGGAACAGCAAGGAAAAAAGATTTAACTGGTGCGGTCTCCACCATCTCTGGCAGAGACCTTACACCAGGCCCCGTTACGAGTCCTTTGCAGCAAATAGCAGGTAAGGCTGCGGGTGTTAATGTAATACAAATAGGGAGTGAACCTGGCAGTGCTCCCGGTGTAAGAATAAGGGGTATTACATCTTTAGTGGGAGGAAGCGATCCTTTGGTGGTGGTAGATGGTGTGCAGGGAAACATGGATTTGTTTAAACAGGTTCCCCCCAATGAAATAGAAAGTGTCGATATTTTAAAAGATGCTTCTGCTACT
>JBKJSJ010000316.1:0-4344 GCA_046595965.1 Ferruginibacter sp. | reverse complement strand
GATGCAAAAATTATGTTTTGCCTGGCCAAGGTAGATCCCGATGGAAGACCTGCTTCGGGCATTGAGAGAAAATACAGTAATAAAGAATTTTTTATGGGAGATGATGGTATGAAGTTTAAAGCCATGGGTGGTGCAGATGCATGGGACAGCAAAAGGTATCTCAATATTTGGGTGTGCAATCTTTTTGGCCGCAGCCTGGGTTATGCTACTCCACCCGGTGGCCCCGATGATAAAGATGGTGTAGTAATTAAATTTGATGTGTTTGGAAATGAAGGTTACCTGCAGGCCGGGTTTAATAAAGGCCGCACTGCCACGCATGAAGTGGCACATTGGCTCGGTTTGAGACATATTTGGGGAGATGATGATTGCGGCGATGATGAAGTAGATGATACACCCCGGCAGAAGAGTTATAATTTTGGTTGCCCTGGTTTTCCTGTTACCAGTAATTGCTCGCCCAATATTAATGGCGATATGTTTATGAATTTTATGGACCTTACCGATGACGGGTGTATGAATTTATTTACCAGCGGGCAAAAAAATAAAATGAGAAGTTTATTTGCTTTGGGTGGAAAAAGAAACAGCCTCTTACGATCTTACCAGTGCGATAGTTCCCTGGCAAGTGGCGGGCCTTTGCCACAGGATACACTGCCGGTAGCAGCTGAAGCGATTGTGATAAAATTATATCCAAATCCTGTTGTGGCCGATCTGCATATTGCAACGGATGAGTTATCATCAATTATAGGAAAAACGGCTACACTTTATAATAGTAATGGGTTGTTGCTGAAAAGATTTATTTTTCAATCCAATAAGGCCATCATCAATATGCAGCATTTTGCAGCAGGCATATATATATTAAAAATTGGCGAAGCAGGCGGGCAAAAATCATATAGGATAATTAAGATTTAAAATTTTAGAGAAAGTAAATCCACACAAAATATTTATACTTTTCCCTAAACCCCCCTAACCCCCTAAACCTCTTGGACCTCTAGAACCTTTGAAACCTCTTTTACTTTCTCTGGAATTTCCCCATCGCTTCCAATAAATAATCCCAAAATTTTTGTACAGAACTTACCTGTACTTTTTCATCAGGAGAATGCGCACCATAAATATTGGGGCCAAACGAAATCATTTGCATTGCAGGATAGTTGGTTCCAAGTATTCCACATTCCAGGCCTGCATGCACAGCATTTATATGTACGGGTTTATTAAACATTTTTTTGTACAGATCAGCCATAATGGTTACAATGGGTGCATCGGGTTTTGGTTTCCAACCTGGATACGAACCACTAAACTCTATATGACCGCCTGCCAGTTCAAATGCACTGCTTATGCTTTGTGCAAGGTCTGTCTTTTCTGTATCCACCGAACTCCTGGTGAGGCATTGCACAGACCATTTGCCATCCTTCACCAGCACTTTTGCTATATTGTTGGATGATTGTACCAGGCCTTCTATTTCGGGGCTCATTCTGTAAATACCATTGGGGCATGCGTATAAAGAACGCAGCAATTGCTCCTGAAAATGCGAAGGCAGATTGCTGGAAAATGCTGCAGTTGTTTCTGCTGTAAATAATAAATTTGCATCCGTAAAACTGTATTCCGCTTTAAGGATATTGTTGTATTCTTCTACCAATTTTTTTACTGCATCAGCTTTTTCTTTTGCTACAGATATAACGGCAACCGATTCTCTGGGGATAGCGTTACGGAGACTTCCGCCATCAAGAGACACAATATTTATTTTGCATTCCTTTACAAGCACTGATAAAACCCTGTTCATTAATTTATTGGCATTGGCTCTGCCTTTATGAATATCAACCCCGGAGTGGCCGCCGGTAAGGCCGTTTAAAGAAATGCTTAAAGCAACACTATCCTTTGAAGTAGTTTCTGCAGTATAAGTTCCACTTGCTGTTACATCAATGCCGCCTGCACATCCAATAGTGAGTTCATTGTCTTCTTCGGTATCTAAGTTTAATAAAATATCAGCATTGAGTAAACCAGCTTTCAGTTCCATTGCTCCGGTCATGCCGGTTTCTTCATCAATTGTAAACAATGCTTCAATGGCTGGGTGTGGTATATCAGTGGATGCTAACAGTGTCATAATACTGGCTACTCCAATACCATTATCTGCTCCCAATGTGGTGCCTTTGGCTTTTACCCAATCACCTTCCACCAGCATCTTGATGCCTTCTTTATCAAAATCAAAAACAGTTTCAGCATTTTTCTGGTGTACCATATCCAGGTGACTTTGCAGTACAATGGTGACTTTATTTTCCATGCCTTTGCTGGCCGGTTTTTTTATGATTACATTACCTGCTTCATCCACTGAGCAGGGAAGTTTTAAACCTTCGCCAAAAGCTTTTATGAAAGCTATCACTCTTTGTTCTTTTTTAGAAGGGCGGGGGATGGCGTTGAGGTCAGCAAAATGGTTCCATAATGCTTTGGGTTCTAATTCTCTTATTGGATCGGTCATTAAAAATATTTAAGATGCCAAAAGTAGTTAAAATAGCAGTTATTAAATCGACAGGTTATTGTAACTTTATAGAAGCGGTTTATGATAGAATTTATTTTTTTTAAAAAATACTTATAAACCTATTTTGATATAACCATTTTTTAAAATTGATAAGAATATAAAAAATATACTATGAGAATAATATTGATCTTTATTATACCGGCAATACTTTCTTTTATGGGATGCCATTCGCTTAAAAAAGTTGCAGCTATGCAACCCGCAACAGCAAAGCCTCTTAATTCACTTACAGGAATCTACTGGAAATTAATAGAATTAAATGGCAAACCCGCAGCACAGGCATCCTCCTCTGATGGTAAAGAAATTTTTATGATGCTCTTTAAAAATGAAAATAGAGTAAGTGGCAATGGAGGCTGCAACGGATTTGCAGGCACCTACAACATGGCAGATGATGGTTTTCGAATTGGGTTTTCTAAGATCATGAGAACCCAAATGGCTTGTGCACAAACGGACATGGAGAATGAATTTTTTAAAGTACTGGGCGAAACGGACAGTTACTATATTACCAACAATGTACTTCAGTTAAACCGTGCACGTATGGCAGCACTGGCAAAATTTGCTGCTGTGCCAGCAAAAAATATAAATGAATAAAAAAAATAAAAATGTTTGCCAATCATTTAAGCCTGTTAGCATTTTATTTTTTACAGGCAATTAATATTTTTATACTGTAGTAAAAAAATTATAAGAAACAGGAGCCTTATAATAAATGAAGGCCACTGAAGGGTTTCTTTAAAATGGGTGTTACAGAATAAAAAATCTTACATAAAATTTCCTTTATTTTTTAAATAAAAAGAGGCCGGAAATTTTTCCGGCCTCTTTAATATATTAATTGTTGTAAAAAATTAATTTCCTGTTTTAATTGTATCTCTTGTTCCTACACGACCACTGGTTCTATCTTTTTTGCGGCCAAGTATGTAACCACCGGCAGCTCCCAACACACCACCAATGATAGCACCTTTACCGCCTTTTCCAATTACTGCGCCTGCCACTGCTCCGCCTACACCGCCAATTATGGCACCTTGTGCAGCCTTGCTAATGCCTTCTTTTTTCTTAGCCTCTGCAGCCTTGGTATCTGTAGTTCCTGTGCCTGCTGTGGTTTCGGTACCTGTGGTTCCTGTTGTAGAAGGAGCAGGAGGATTATTTACTACAACCGGAGGTGTAGTAGTATTGTTATTCTTTGTGGGTTGATTGTAAGTAGTATTTGATTTACGTGGCACGGGTTTTTTTGTTCTTACTATGGGTGCTGCTACAACCGGTGCTGCAGGCTCTGGTTCCTGTTGTACAACCACCGCTGCAGTATCACTGCCCAGGTTGCTTTTATACATACTGTCTGTAAGCAAAACCATTTCTCTTTCGCTGGTTTCTTTTTTATTACCGCAGGCAGAAAATATCACAACAGAAACAATTGCCAATGGAAGTAATATTTTTTTCATTTTCTTTTAATTTAAAGGTTTAATAAGTCTTGTTAGAAACGAACGTTTTAGTTTTTTATTTTCCGTTTGCTATATAAGATACAATACTATGCCACAATTATTATTATTGAACAGCTCAGCAGTTTTGCAAGGTTTATTAATAATGTTTTAACATTAGCGTCCTAAAGACAAAAATAATAGTTCTTTGAAAATATTGATATTAAAGCCTATTAGAGAATTTTAGTATTCAAACGATTTGAATTTATCCGAAAGTAAATTGAAGGATGAATACAGGTAAATATGTTTTTGCTCAGGTATTATCCTTCATTAATCCGAATGATTTTAAAAAATGTGTAGACCGGTATAGCGGTAATTATAAGATAAAAGAATTTAGTTGCTGGCATCAGC
>JBKJSJ010000258.1:0-3685 GCA_046595965.1 Ferruginibacter sp. | reverse complement strand
ATCGGGTGCTGTGCCAGGCGATACCGCCGATTTATTAGTTACTAAAAATAAAAAAGACTGGGCCGAAGCAAGGGTGATGAAGATTACTAATTACGCTTCAGAAAGAGTAACGCCGTTTTGCCAACACTTTGGTGTGTGTGGCGGATGCAAATGGCAGATGCTTCCTTATGAAAAACAACTGCAGTATAAACAGCAGGAGGCAGAGCAAAATCTTAAACGCATAGGCAAAGTAACCGATGCCATTTTTTTGCCCATAGCAGGTGCCGGTGAACCTATTCATTACCGCAATAAATTAGAATTTACTTTTAGTAATAAAAGGTATTTGTTACCGGAAGAAATTGAGACCTCCTCCCAATCTTCCGAAGAGAAAGCCCCCCAACCCCCAGGCGGGGGAGGGTTGGAGGGAGCTTTAGGTTTCCACGCTCCCCGCATCTTTGATAAAATAATAGACATACAGGAATGTTTTTTAATGGATGATATAAACAACCGCATCCGCAATACCATCAGGGCATTTGCGCTGGCCAATCATTTTACCTTTTACGATATCCGTCAGCATACGGGATGGCTACGCAATGTAATTATCCGTTATTGCAATACCGGCCAGCTAATGGTAAATATCTGCCTCAATTATGAGGAGCAAAAAGACCAGCAGCTTTTATTTAATCATTTATTAAAAGAAGTGCCTTCTATTACTACTTTAGTATTTACGATTAATCCTAAATGGAATGATAGTATTTATGATCTTACGCCGCAGGTTTATTTTGGTAAAGGGTATGTGATAGAAAAATTGGGGGAATATGAATTTATTATCAGCCCAAAATCTTTTTTTCAAACCAATACAAAGCAGGCAGAAAAACTATACAGCATCACCCGTAATTTTGCCGGCCTTACCGGAAATGAAATTGTGTACGATCTTTATTGTGGCACCGGCAGCATTGGTATTTTTATTAGTAAAGGAGCCAAAAAAATCATTGGGGTAGAAGTAATAGAAGAAGCGATTGAAGATGCAAAGAAAAATGCCGCCCTCAATAATATTGAACATGCTGCGTTCTTTGCCGGAGATGTAATAAAAATATGCAATGATGAATTTTTTGCCACGCATGGCAGGCCAGATGTGGTTATCACCGATCCGCCACGGGTAGGCATGCACGAAAAACTTGTGATAAAATTACTGGAGATGGAAGCACCCCGCATTGTATATGTAAGCTGCAATACTGCCACGCAGGCCAGGGATATTTTATTGCTGAGTGAAAAATACAGGGTAGAAAAAATTCAACCGGTAGATATGTTTCCGCATACGCATCACATAGAAAGTGTGGCGTTGCTTATTTTAAAATAAATTTCACCAAACAATTTTTTTGCAACTAAATTTATTTCACAAAAAAAACGGCTGAGTAAAAGAGCTAATAACATTTAAATTTGCAACATGGCTTTCAATAATAATTACGGCAACGCATTTCAGAGAACTACTCCGGTAGTATTGAATTTACTTATAATAAATTTGCTAGTATTCCTGGTGCAGCAATTTTTTGACGGACCAGAATCCTCCATCAGTGCCTTCCTGGCACTTTGGCCTTATAAGTCCGGTTTGTTTGAACCGTATCAACTGGTTACTCATATGTTTGCTCATGGCGGTTGGGGCCATATACTTTTTAATATGTTTGCGCTATGGAGTTTTGGCACCATGCTGGAAAGAGTTTGGGGACCCAAAAAATTCCTCATCTTTTACTTTGCCTGCGGGCTGGTAGCAGGGCTGGCTCAATTATTATTATCTAAGGATCCTGCTGTGGGGGCATCTGGCGCCATTATGGGCTTACTGGCAGCATTTGCTTACCTGTTTCCCAATACACAATTATTTATGTTTCCCTTTCCATTTCCTGTGAAGGCAAAATACGCTATAGCTGTTATAGCAGCTATTGACATTTTTGGAGGAGTTTATTCTACCGGAAGTAATATTGCTCACTTTGCCCATTTAGGTGGTCTGGCCATGGGTTTTATCCTGGTTATTTTTTGGAATAAAACAGATAAAAAAACTTTTTATTAATTTGTTTGTATTTGTTTGCACAACAACATGTGTACTTTTATCATTCAATGGGAGGTTTAAAAATATATGGGAGAATCAGACAGATACGGCGAATTTAAAAATCCAAAAAAAGGAATGCTACTTGGGGACGATGGCAATGCTATGGTTGCCCTGTTTGCCATTAATATTATTTTCTTTTTATTGCTCATGCTCATACAAGTGGCTTATTATTATATGCAGCAAACTACGGCTGTGTATAATGCCGAAATTGTTCAATGGTTTGCACTGCCGGCCAGTATTACTAAACTAAGTGAACGCCCCTGGACTATAGTTACCTACATGTTCAGCGATACGGGTCTTAACATTATCCGCCTTATCAGTAATATGATTTGGTTATGGGCATTTGGTTACCTGCTGCAGCAAATGGCTGGCAACGATAAACTAATTCCCATTTATATTTATGGCGGTTTATTGGGAGGCATTATTTTTATTGCGGCTCATTATATTATTCCACCGCTGCAGCCTTCTATTAATGCTGCATCTTTGCTGGGTGCCAATGCGGGTACACTTGCCGTGGCCATGGCCACCACAACCTTATCGCCCGATCATCGTTTTTTTACACAGATAAGAAAGGGCATTCCTATCTGGGTGCTCATGAGTATTTATATTATCATTGATTTTGCTGGCATTGCAGATAAGGGTGCGGCTTATAGTTTATCTCATCTTGGTGGGGCACTTGCCGGATTTTTATTCGTAGTTTTTCTGCGCCGTGGCCGGGATGGCAGCTTGTGGATGAACCAGTTTTATACCTGGCTAATGAACCTCTTTAACCCCTACAAAAAACCCTCTAAAGAAAAAATAAAAGAAACGGTTTTTTACAACACGGGCAAAAGAAAACCTTTTGAAAAAACTACCAATATCACCCAGCAAAGAGTAGATGAAATACTTGATAAGATCAGCCAGAAGGGCTATCATTTTTTAACGGAAGAGGAAAAAAATATTCTTAAAAAAGCTTCGGAGGGAGATGAGTTGTAGAATTGATTTTTAAAAAAAGATAAATAGTATCAGGCTTTGGGACAATCTAAAATATTAATTAGATTTGAAAATGGGAATTTTAAAACTGCAATTAGCTTTGCCTTTTCACGAAAATTAAACAATATGAAAAAAATAATTTTAATAGTTGCTGTAGCTGTATCGCTCATGTCGTGCGCAGGCAAAAGCCCCGAAACAGACAAAACGATTATACCTGCAGGAGCCGCTACACCAGTGCTTAATAATAGTATTGCCGATACTGCCAAAGTACAACCAATAGTTGTAAACCCGGTAAGCAGTCAGTCGGTAATAACATCTGCACCTGTAAGCACCCTTCCGGTTGCAAATAACAAGGGAGGTGCTGGCCCTAATCCTGCTCATGGCCAGCCAGGCCACCGTTGCGATATTGCAGTGGGTGCTCCGCTTAATTCTCCTGCAACTAATACTGCTAAGCCAACTGTGCAAACTATTTCAACTGCACCAACCAGCGCCGCACAGGCACCTGCTATTGCTTCACCGGTTTCCACAGATCCAAATGCAAAGTTAAATCCTGCTCATGGCCAGCCCGGTCATGATTGTTCTATAGCTGTAGGAGCTCCATTGAAAAAAAGTTAAGCTAACTAAATATAT
>JBKJSJ010000118.1:0-5685 GCA_046595965.1 Ferruginibacter sp. | reverse complement strand
TTTATCAATAATAAATTTTGGTAAAAACGGAGGTGCATAATGCAGTAACGATGCGGCTGGGTAAACCTGCAAAGATGTTCCAATAACAACAAAGTAATCGCAGTTGTGTAATAATGCCACGGCTTTTTCCATCATAGGCACCGGTTCTTCAAACCAAACTATATGCGGGCGGTATTGGGTATCATCTTCTCCCCTGTCGCCTAATTTTATATCGCCCTTAATATCTATAATTTTATCGGGGCTGCCAATGCTATACATTTTAAAAATTTCGCCATGCAGGTGCAGCACATTTGATGAGCCTGCACGCTCATGCAGGTCGTCAATATTTTGTGTAACAATGGTGACTTGATAATTTTTTTCCAGTTCGGCCAGGCCAAAATGTGCAGCATTGGGTTGGGCTGCGGCCACATCTTTCCTTCGCATATTGTAAAAATCGAGCACCATTTCAGGGTCTTTTATAAAAGCCCTTGGAGTGGCCACATCTTCTATATTGTAACCCATCCATAGGCCATCAGAATCTCTGAAAGTTTTTAAACCACTCTCTGCACTAATACCAGCTCCGGTAAGTACTACGATATGTTTTTTACTTGACATTTTATTAATGCGGATATTTTTTCCAGTAATTAATTGAACTTACAATTAAATTTATATCTATTTATTTCTCATTTACTTTATACAGATGGATGATTTTTTTTTGCGAGCATGTTTCTTTTCCAAATATATAGTATTACCAAACCAATAACCCATAATGGCCATATACTGATGAGGCCAAGCAGGATTGTTTTAATAAAGCCTGCTCCTGTTTTAAAGGCCTCTATAACATTGCTGATGAAAGTGGGTGAATCATTGCCTGGATTAAATCCGTTTAAAGGTTCATAAAATGTGAGGTTGATTGTGCTGTAGGCTGATTGGCTGGAAAGATACTGTATGCGGCTGGTTGCTGCTTCTATTTCTTCCTGTATGTTGTTTATTTCTTCCTGTACCTGCAGTACTTCCGCCATGTTTTTAGATTGCTTTAAAAACTCCATATATTTTATACGCATTTGTTTTTTGGCTTCCAGTCTCGATTTGGTATCTACTACCTGGCCAGTTACATCTTCCGTTTTTATACTTCGTTCTATAACTTTAATATCGTTGCTTCCCAGCTCATTCATCAGCATTTCAAATTGCTGCACGGGCACCTTAATGGCTACAACCATTTCATATTTTTCTTCTGTAAAAAAATTATCTTCCTGGGTAATGTAGCCTCCGTATTGCTTTATTTTTTTAAGAAGACCTTCATTATATTCTTTAAACTTTTTTACTTGCAGTTTTACCGTAGCTGTTTTAATAATTTTTTTATCCCAGTCTATATTTACAAAAGGTAATAGTACTGGTGGAGCAGAGTCGTACGTTACAGGCCCGGGGGCCAGCGTAGGTACCGGTATTTGTTGTTCTTCTTTTGTATCTGATGGAGCGGGAGGCATTAAAGAATTTTCGGCAGTAACTGCTGATTGTTCTTTGGATGCACTGTGGCAGGAAAAAATAATGATTGAAACTACCAGTGCAACGCAAATTAGTTTTGCCTTCATAAAAAATGTTTAGGTAAGTGAGATGCTCATTGATACAGTTTGCATAAAGGTTGTAACCCGGTGCAATTGTTAAATGAAATGCAATGCCATATAAAATATTTATGAAGGCAGATAATATTATTAAATCTTTTTTCTGTAGTTTTCGTAAATTTTAAAAAAAATATTATGCAGCTCAATAAGGCTTTGATAAAGAAGGCCCTTTTTTTATTTTTAATTTTTAGTGGCTTTTGCCTCTCTGCATTTGCACATGACGTGGTTATTGATGTAGAAAATATGTCGGGGCCCGATGCAGCCTGGTTATATTTTTTATTGGGATTCAAACATATTCTGCCACTGGGTTTCGATCATATTCTTTTTGTAATGAGTCTTTTTTTACTGAGCCCAAAATTAAAACCCATTTTATGGCAGTCATTAGCATTCACGCTTGCGCATTCGGTTACGCTTGGCCTGGCCATGTATGGAGTTATTAAACCCACTCCTGCTATAGTGGAACCATTGATTGCTTTATCCATTTTATATGTGGCCCTGGAAAACATTTTTTCTCCCGAGCTAAAAGCCTCCAGGATTTTAGTGGTTTTTTTATTTGGACTGGTTCATGGAATGGGTTTTGCCGGAGTGCTGCAAGATTTGGGTTTGCCCCAAAAATCTTATCTCAGCTCTTTAGTAATGTTTAATGCAGGTGTAGAAGCCGGGCAGGTAACCATTATTCTGGCTGCTTATTTTTTAATAGCAAGGTGGTTTACCAATCCTATTAATTATAGAAAATATGTAGTAATTCCGCTTTCAGCTATCATTGCATTAACAGCAGGTTTCTGGACGATACAAAGAGTTTTCTTTACATAATTTTTTTCTTTTTTTTTATTTGCAAATAGTTTATTCATTCGGGCTTCTATTTATAATAATGCCAAAATTATTGCAGCTAAACTTCAACTAAAAACGTTTGCCATTACAATTAGCTTAAGATGTTTGATAGCAAAATATTACTCTACCGATTTTACTTAATAAATAATCCCCGTTCACTCCGGCAAGGGCGGGCAATCTTGTTGCTGTCTATTTAATACAATCAAAGATTTCCAACTCATTTAGAATACTTATCCTATCAAGATAGTTTTACAATTATATTTATTTCTTGCATAATTCCTGTGTTGTTAAAAAAGAAATAAACCTCTAAATCCATATTTATAAAAGATTCGTAATTGTACAGAGTAGCTGTATTGTTTTACTAATCATATAAATAAAATCAACATTATGTCAATTAAAAAATCAACCGAACCCGGGCAAGAGTCAATGCTTGAAATACCGGTTTCATCTTTATCCCGTAGAAAATTTCTCGGCTATGTTGGCGCTGGTTCTGCTATACTGGCTACAGCCTCTATTGCTTCCTGCAAAAAGGACAACAACAGTGATGGCGTAAATCTTGGAAGTGGAGATGTAGGAATTTTAAATTATGCTTACGCTTTGGAGCAGTTAGAAGCTGCATTTTATGTAAGAGTACTTTCATCAATTTATTCCGGCGTTACTCCTACTGAACAGGGTTTCCTAACAGACATCAGGGACCATGAAGTAGCTCACAGAAACTTTTTTAAAGCAGCTATCACTGCAGCCGGTGCCACCCCCCTTCAGGACCTGGAAGTAGATTTTAGTTCTATTGATTTTGGAAACAGAACGTCTGTTTTAGGTGCTGCCAAAGCTTTTGAAGATTTAGGCGTAACAGCTTACAATGGCGCTGGAAAACTTTTGGTTTCATCTGCTTATCTTACCATTGCAGGTAAGATAGTTTCGGTAGAAGCAAGGCATGCTGCTTTAATAGCGGATTTAATATCTAACGGTACATTCTCCGATACTACAAATTCCAATGGATTGGATATGGCAAGAACACCTGCAGAAGTTTTAGCCATTGCTGATACCTACATAGTAACAAAAATTAATGCAAGTAATTTACCAACCTCTTAAATTTAATTAATATGAATTTGCAAAATATAATTTCTGAAATAGAAAAAAAAGATCCTGAAGTTTTTGATAAACTCAGCGATAGAAGAAAGGCAATGAAAGATTTTTCCAACTTTGCCGGTAAGGTAGCTTTGGCATCTCTTCCATTTGCATTTGGGTCTATGTTTAAAAAAGCTTACGGACAAACTCCAGCTGATATTATAGGAGTTCTAAACTTCGCTCTCACATTAGAGTACCTTGAATCTGAATTTTATATAAGGGGTGTAGGAACTCCAGGGTTAATACCGGCAGGCACACCGGCTGTAGCTGCACTCACAAAAATAAAAAATGATGAAGTAGCTCACGTTGCTTTCTTAAGGGGAGCAATAACTGCTTCAGGTGGAACTCCAGTAACAAAAACTGCAGCATCATTCGACTTTACAGCAAGAGGTACTTTCCCTACTGTATTTACGGATTATGATGTATTTCTTGCAGTAGCACAAACATTTGAAGATACCGGCGTGAGAGCTTACAAAGGTCAGGCAGGAAATTTAATTTCTAATAATGATGTGCTAACAGCCGCATTAACCATTCACTCAGTAGAAGCAAGGCATGCCGCTCATATTCGTTATATGAGAAGAGCAAGGCAAACAGCTAACCCTGCAAATGGATTATATGTTGGTGTAATAAAGCCCTGGATAACACTTAAAAACAGCAATATAGGAACAACGGCTGTGCAGGCAAGTTACAATGGCGAAGAAATAACTTCACAGGCTGGTGTAAATATATTAACCGTGGGTGGACAAACTTTTACTGCCGAAGCAGCTTCAGAAGCATTTGATGAACCATTATCTAAAACAGAGGTTGAAGCAATTGTAGGACCTTTTTTATTATAATTTTAGATTTTATTAGTAATGGCTATGTAAAATTACATAGCCATTTTTTTTACCCATATAGATCAGATTATGCAAAGTTTTTTAACCAAACGAAAGTTATTCATTAAAACAAACAGGCCACTGGAAGCTCAAAAGGAAATGAGTTTTATGGATCACCTGGAGGCATTGCGCTGGCATTTGATAAGAGCGGCAGCTGTAATTTTATGTGCAACAATTGTTATGTTCGTTTATATAGACTGGATTTTTGATAACATTGTTTATGGTCCTGCACGAAAAGAATTTATCTCATATACTGCTCTTTGCAGCCTGGGAAATAAGTTGCATTTGGGAGATTCTCTTTGCATGCCACCGGTTGATATAAAATTAGTGGGCAATACTATCAGTGGCCCGTTTATGTCTGCAATAACAATAGCATTTACCGGAGGCTTAATTCTTTCATTTCCTTATTTGTTTTGGGAACTATGGAAATTCATTAAACCCGCACTTGATAAAAAAGAAGCTAAAACGGTAACATCCAGTATAGCCTGGGTTTCTCTTTGTTTTTTTACAGGGGCGGCTTTTGGGTATTATTTATTAGCACCCTTTACTTTTAATTTTCTTGCAAATTATACTTTAGGTGCTGCTGGTGGCTATATTTACCTGCCTACACTGGATGATTATATAAGTACGCTTACAAGTATAATTTTAGGTTGTGCTATAGCTTTTGAACTACCTGTAATTGTTTATGTATTGTCTAAGATTGGGGTATTAAGTGCTGCACTTTTACGAAAGTATCGTAAGTATGCATTCCTTATTATATTGGTTTTAGCTGCTGTTATTACACCGTCTCCCGACTGGGTAAGCCAGGTAATAGTAACTATACCACTTGTATTGCTTTATGAAATAAGTATTGTGCTGGCAATGAAAGTAGAAAAACAAAAATTCTATAATGCTACAATTGAATAATACAGTTGTAATTTAAATCTAGTAAAAATATTTAAAAGGCTTTTCAATTTTTAAAATTGAAAAGCCTTTTAAATTATATAGATACAGGAGTGAAAAAGGTTTAAGCACAAAAAAACCTGACCGCAAAGCCAGGTTATTGTTTAAATGTTAATATTTTAATTATGCTTTAGCAGGTATGATTGCTTCCTTTACAGAAGAACCTTCTTTCATTCCCTGCTCAATTTCGTTGGTTACATGATCTTTGGCATCTTTAAATTCTCTAATACCTTTTCCAACTCCCCGCATTAATTCAGGAATTTTTTTACCTCCGAATAATAATAAAGCAATTATTACAATGAAGATCC
>JBKJSJ010000429.1:0-4613 GCA_046595965.1 Ferruginibacter sp. | reverse complement strand
ATCATTTATCGTGTGCTCACCAAACTGCTCGCTGATGTATTTTTTTATGGAAATACTTTTTAATAAATTTTCATTGCCTATCAGTTCATTCAGTTTTACATTTAAATCTGCCGCCATAGTTTGCACCAGTTGGTATGCTTCGGGATGCACGGCACTTTTATCCAGTACATCGGCAGCATCAGGTATGCGGAGAAATCCGGCACACTGCTCAAAAGCTTTTCCACCCAGCCTGGGCACTTTTAATAATTGTTTGCGGCTGATAAATTTTCCTTCCTGCCTGCGATACACAATAATATTTTCTGCAAGGGTACTGCCTATACCACTCACATAACTTAAAAGCTGTTTGCTGGCTGTGTTTACATTTACACCCACACTGTTTACACAGCTCATAACGGTTTGGTCTAAACGCTCTTTTAACCGGGGTTGATTTACATCGTGCTGGTACTGCCCCACCCCAATACTTTTGGCATCTATTTTTACCAGTTCTGCCAGCGGGTCCATCAGCCTGCGGCCAATGCTCACAGCACCCCGGATGGTAATATCCTGGTCGGGAAATTCCTGCCTTGCAATTTCTGATGCAGAGTAAATACTGGCACCATCTTCATTAACCAAAAATACCGGCAAACCCAAATCAAGTTTTTTAATAAACTGTTCTGTTTCTCTTCCGGCGGTTCCATCGCCAATGGCAAATACTTCTATATTGTATTTTTTTACCAGTGTTTTTATAGCATGCTCCGCTTCTACCAGGCGGTTGTTTTTTTCGTGCACATAGATCAAATCGGTTTGCAGCAACTCTCCTTTTTCATCAAGGCATACAACTTTGCAACCAGTGCGGTAACCTGGGTCTATGGCCAGTATTTTTTTACTGCCAAGCGGCGCACTCAATAATAACTGCCTCAGATTTTCTGCAAATACTTTAATGGCTTCTTCATCTGCCGCAGTTTTTAATGCTGTACGAAACTCCGTTTCCAGGCTGGGTTGCAGCAAGCGCCTGTAACTTTCTTTAATAGCTTTGCGCAACTGGTCGCTGCAGGTACTCATGCGTTTAATGTATAAGGCCTCTATAATTTCCTGGGCCATTTCTTCTTCCGGTTCAATACCTATACGCAGGTACCCTTCCAAAAAACCACGCAGCACAGCAAGCGTTCTGTGAGATGGAATGGTTGCAATCTTTTCGTTAAAAGCAAAATAATCTTTGTACTTGGCTGCTTCGGTTTCTTTATCTGTTATCAGTATACTTTTCAGGCTGGCTTTTTGTTCAAAAAGTTTGCGCAGTTTTTCTCTTACCACCGTATCCTCGTTCACTGCTTCTGCAATAATATCTCTGGCACCCTGCAGCGCTGCTTCTATGCTTATTACTTTTTCATTTATAAAAGCTGCAGCTATATTTTCTACATCAATATCATTTTGTGCAAGCAATAGTTCTGCCAGTGGCTGCAAGCCATTCTCCCTTGCTATTACAGCTTTTGTTTTGCGTTTTTGTTTATAGGGCAGGTAAATATCTTCCAGTTGGCTGATGGTAATGGCTGCATTAATTTTAGCCTGCAGCTCCTCCGTCATCTTCCCCTGTTCAGAAATTGTTTTTTCAATAAATGTTTTGCGTTCTGCAAATTCATTCATCAGTTTATTTTCATCCTGTACCTGTTGTATTAGTACTTCATCCAGCGCACCCGTCATATCTTTTCTATAACGGGCTATAAAGGGAATGGTAGAACCTTCTGCCAACAATTGTAAAACCGTTTCTACCTGTTGTGGTTTGATTAATAATTTTTGTGCTATTAATTGTGAGAACATAATTTATTGTTTTATCCTGGCAGTTGTTCTTAGAGAATCATTGTTGTGTCACTCACTTTTACAGCATACCGTTATTCAGCTTTTTGGGCAGCGAAAATAAGCATAGTAAGATTGAAATATTTTTTTTATATCCCCACTTTTTGGATTATTGTTATTTTGAGGTACTGAGTAGATTTTTATTATAATATACCTGCTATTTTATTTATTTATATTACCGATTTGAATTATAAATTAATCCAATACTTGTCTTACGACATTTACCAAACCTTACCGCATCGCACTACCTAGTGGGAGCCTAAAATAAAATTCCGTTTGGCATTACCTTTTCCTGCATATTTATTTTCTCTTTAAATTTGCTTTGGTATCAAAATTATTTTCCTTTCTTCATCCGAAGTTATGGCCTCTATGAGTTGCCCTGGCCTTTAGGCCAGGGATAATAATTATAGAATATTTCCCGGCTTTAGCCCAATAAAATTACCCTTGCAATAAAATTTTCTTTGATGGATTGGCTGCAGCAAAAGAATAAATACTATTCCTTATAAAATCATTATCTCTATAAGGATTCAGCAATTCCTTTAAACTATAAATATCATCCGGTGTTTTTTTTGCATCAATATAACCCATTCCCCAAAAGCTACCCCGCTCTATCAGCATACAGAGTTTTTCTTTTTTACTTAGGCCATCATCCAAAATAGCAAAGCTGGGTAACTGTTCTTCCAATGCCTCCAGGGCTTTTTTGATTTTTCCATTATAATACATGGGTGATTCCAGGAACTCCAAATCCCTTTCTGCAATGGGTGCTTTATCTAAGTAGCAGAGTTTTTTATTCAGCCCAAATTCTTCTGCCATATTTCGCAGGAGTACCATGCCTTCCTGCAGCAAATTAAAATGATACAATGCCTTGATATTTTTTTTCTTTTTGTCTATGGCCAGCCGGATGTATCCTCGGTTATCTTCAAAACTGTAGAGGCCATATTTTGGTGCTGGCTGTTTCTGGCTATAATTATATTTGGGCCAGAGCCTTTTTATTTCGGCACTCTCCAGCACAAGCGCATGCAATTCGCTGGCGCACTGGGTATATGTAATATTGGTTACCAGCCGTAAAAAATATTGTCGTTTTTTTTCAGCATCGTTGTGGGTAAAATGACTGCTCACTCTTTTTTTAATATTAAGTGCTTTACCTACATAAATAATTTTTCCCTGGCTGTTGTGAAAATAATACACACCTGGCTTGCCGGGCAATGCACTTATAACAGCTTTATCCAAATGATTGGGCAGCCATTGTTCTGCCGATGCTTTTTTAAGCATGGCATCTATGTGCAGCTTGCCATCCAATGCCAGGTATTTTTCTAATAAAAGAACAGTGGCCCTTGCATCACCGGCTGCACGGTGGCGGTTCTCTATCTCTATACCAACACTGCGGCATAAATTTCCCAGGCTGTACGAAGACAAGCCGGGAAACACCCTGCGGCCCAGCCTTACGGTGCAGAGTTTTTTTACATTGAGTTCGTAACCACTATTTTTTAGATGATGCTTTACAAAAGAAAAATCAAAATTTACATTGTGTGCCACAAAAATATTATTGCACAACAACTCATAAATTTTATCGGCCACTTCATCAAACGATGGAGCCGATGCTACCATTGCATTATTGATACCTGTGAGCGCAGTAATGTATAATGGAATTTTTTGTTGAGGATTTATGAGAGTATGAAAGCTATCTACCACCCTGTTGCCATTATGTACATAAATAGCTATTTCTGTAATGCCATGGCCCGATGCAAAGCCGCCGGTGGTTTCTATGTCTATAATGGAATACAACTTGATAAATTGATAATAGGATAATTTGATATTGGGATAATGATAAACCCCAAACTTTTATAATAACTTTTTACAAATGCAAAATACTAATTATTTTAGTTTAACGCCTTCTTTTATTTTTAAGGAGGTTTATTGTTTTATCTTGAATCCCGTAATTAAAAAAAGGAATGATGAATATGATAAAAAGAATAATTCTTGTTATTTGTATACTGGGTTTTAGCCTGCATTGTTTTTCGCAAATAGAACTTTTAAAAATTTCTTTGCTGGATAATAAAGTCACCCTACTGGCTCCCAAAGGTTTTACAAAAATGACCGAAGAAATGCTTGCAATTAAATACCCCGCAGGAGCTAACAAACCTCAATGGGTATTAACGGATGAAGATGCTACGGTAAACCTTGCTTACAATTACACTTCTTCTACAATAGATGATAATGGCATACCTTCTTTTACCGACCAGATGCTGGCTGTTTTAAAAACAAACAAAAAAGATATTAAATTTATTGATGATGGTATTTTATTAAAGGATGGTAAAAATATTGGCTATATCAAATTTATTTCGCAGGCCAGGGACCAAAAAGTTTTCAACTTTTTATTTTATATCAGCGTTGATGACCGGCTGCTGCTTTTTAGTTTTAATTGCATTGAAAAGCTGAGAATAAAATGGGAGCTTAAGGCAGATGAAATGGCCGCATCATTGAGGTTGCAGAATTTGTAACGTAATAATAAATGGTCTGTAATGCTGGTTATAGCTGAAAATGTAAAAGTGAGTGCCGAGGCAGCAAACAAAACCATTTTCGGGATTTGCAATGACACAACCCTGCCTGAACGGAAAGGGCAGGAATGATACACAAAGCATCAAAAGCAGGGCAAACGCATTAACATTATTAATAACAAAAAATGCCATTTTTTAATCCCGAAGGGATGCAATTATTATAGAAATGAATAATTTTTCGATTTTTCAAAACCCCGAAGGGGTGAAATTTCACCCCTTCGGGGT
>JBKJSJ010000354.1:0-2941 GCA_046595965.1 Ferruginibacter sp. | reverse complement strand
AATTGCTACATTATGCCAGGTGTTCACAGGAATATTATAAGTAATTCCGGGAAGCATTTTTTTGCATTCAAATATCAACATACCTCCCTGTTCGGCTACACCAATCAATACCGCATTGCCTTTTAATAAAATGAAAATTTCATCCGTTAACAAGTGCATATCAATTTTAATGATATTCGCAGGATCTTGTTCCTTAACATAATTCAGTTGCGCAACCTGCCAATCATTTTTAATAAAAAAGGGATTATAACCATCCCCGTTATGGACATATGTTTCAATTAATTCCTGCATACTATTTATTTTTTTTTCGGGGATCATAAGGAATGGTACTTTCTTTATAACCACCATCAATATAAAATTCGGTTGCGGTCATGTAGGCAGCTTTTTCACTTGCTATGAAAGCACAAGTCCATGCCACATCTTCCACATTTCCTATTTTTCCCAACGGGATCCAATTATTAAATTTCTCTCTGCCAAATTTATTTATTTCATCCCTGTTCATTTCGGTTTCAATGGCTCCCGGCGAAACGGTTAACACCCTTATATTATATTCAGCCAGTTCAAGTGCCAAACACTTTGTCATCATATTTAGAGCAGCTTTTGAAGAACAATAATGAATTAAGCCTTTGCGTGGAACTTTATCATGAATAGATGAAATATTGATAATTACCCCACTTTTCTTTTCTACCATTCTTCTTCCTGCATGCTGACAACAATGAAATGCTCCCTTTAGATTAATATTAAATATCCGGTCCCATTCATCCAACTCCAAAAAAATGGCATGGTTTACACTCTCACATCCTGCATTATTTATAAGAATATCAATAGAACCAAAACTTTTATCAACAAACGAAAACATATTTTCCACCTCTTCCTGTTTGGAAATATCAGCACCAAATGCAGCTGCCTTAACCTTATATTCTTTTTCTAATAAACAAGCCAACTTTTCCGCACTTTCCTTATGGCTCATATAATTAATTATTACATTGGCGCCGCAAACAGCCATTACGTGAGCAATACCAGCGCCAATGCCGCGACTGCCACCGGTAATCAATACATTTTTGTTTTTAAGATCAATGCTACTATCCATAAAAAAGTTTAATTTATTTTTGATATATTAACATTGCCAACTGTAAATCTCCTTCTTATTCTCATTGCTTCATTTGCACATATCTCTAAAATTTTCTCATTGGTTCCTCAAGCAATTGTGCCACACGAATATATGGCCTGGGATGATTAACAATTTACTGGAAGCATATTGTACCCACTTAGCCTATGCAAAACTGCGCTTCCATTTCCAAATAAGTGGCTCAATTTTTATGATGCCTGCTCCATTTTGCCAAGCATTTATTTTACTCCTGCTCATTGTTTAAATTGGGCCAAATCTGCCTGAACTATTCCTGGTAAACAACCTCTGTGCTAACATATTTATACATATTAATTCTTCATTAAAAAGATTGTATCAAATCTTTCAATCTCCTCGCAAACTTCTTGGGTAGTCAGATAATATCTGGTATCCATTTGCCGTAATTAAAACATTGTCCTCAATCCTCACCCCCGCATTTAGTTCAGGACTATAAATACCAGGTTCTATTGTAAGCACCATCCCTTCATGCAAAACCTCTTTGCAATGGGGATTAAGACCCGCCCCGGGATCATGATAGCGAAACCCAACCTGGTGCCCCAAGGCATGATTAAAATAGGCGCCAAACCCTGCATCTTCAATATACTTCCGTGACGCTTGATCTATTTCGTTCATCACCATTCCCGGCTTTAGCATTGCTATTGCAATTTCCTGCGCTTTTTTCACAGTTTCAAACATCGCCAACTGCACATCGTTTATTTTGCCAATTATAGCAGTACGGGAAATATCGGCCCAGTAACCATTTACACATATTCCCATTTCCAGCATTACCAGTTCTCCTTCGGTTATAATCTTACCTGTAGTTCTGTTGTATTTGCCTCCATTACCCGCATTTTTACCCGATTGAATCATGGGCCACGCTCTTGCAAAGCTGATCTGATTTTGGCCAATCAATTCGTGTACAGCGTATTCAATCTGAGCCGCCAGTTTAGATTCAGTAATCCCTGCTTCCAACTGTTTGTAAAATACACTTACAGCAACCGATGCAACGCTGTGTGCGAGCTTTAAGCCTTCTACATCTGTAGGAGACTTATATTGATAAAGGGCTAACAAATCTGAAGTCGCATCTTTAAAACCAGCATTACTCACTTGGCATAAACGCTCAGGAATATCAGCAGGTAATGGAGGATGTTCACCTGACATTCTGCAGGGTGCTGTTCCACCAATACTTTTTACAAATGAAACTGGTTTGTTCAAAAGTTGCTTTTCCTGTAATACTTCTTTAATTTCTTTATATAATATATTCCAGGGATCCGTACAATTTTTTGCTCCAAAAGGGAATGACTTAATCGTAATATTCTGTGGTAATAAATCTTCCGGCTCCAATTCCGGGACAAATAAAACGGGTTCATGATCTGCTGTATACACAAGTACAGATAAACCCCATAAGGGCATATACCCAAGCATAAGAACCAACTCATCCGGACGCCAGAAAATAATTGCTGAAAGGTTGTGGGATTTAAAAATTTTATTAATCATTTCCCTTCGTTCATTAAACATATTCTTATTTATTTGTTTTTACGACCAAAGGATTTTTAAAACTTTGGTATGAATAGACCTTATGTAAACAACTACCTGAAAATTTTGATTATTTATACCCCCACTTCAGCTCTAATATCTGGCAAAGTAGCGGCTTCACTTTTCTCTTCCCAATAACGTTCAATATCTTCAAGTGATTTGCCTTTTGTTTCAGGCACCATTCTTTTTACAAAAAAGGCTGCCGGTAGCATAGCTAATCCATAAAGAAAAAAGGTTAATCCAATTCCCAAAGACTCTCTTAGAATGGGATATGTTTGC
>JBKJSJ010000278.1:0-3549 GCA_046595965.1 Ferruginibacter sp. | reverse complement strand
TGATACCAAACTTTTCATACACCTGAGTAAACAAACGGAAGGCACCGCCATAAATATCATCTACCGCCAGAATTTCATCGCCTGTTTTTAAAAGTTTTACTACTGCATCAATAGCGGCAAGGCCACTTGCAAATGCAGCCGCTACTTCTCCTTTTTCTAAAACTGCCACCAGAGTTTCCAGCGCAGCTCTTGTTGGGTTATTGGAGCGTGCATAATCATATCCAAGGTTTACGCCGGGTGATTGCTGCACAAAAGTGCTGGTTTGATAAATGGGTACACTCAATGCCCCGGTTAAAGGATCGGTGGGAATACTGTGAATGAGTTGTGTTGCGTTGCTCATAATTTTTTGTTTGTCCCTGGTGTTTTTTTTACAAGGGGGTGAAAAAATAAATTGTAAGCACTTACAAGAGTAATCCGAAGAAAAATTACCAGAAGAGATTTTGTTACTAACCGCTGTGGGTATTTAATGCCCCGCTGCTGGTTTGCTAAAACAAAAAAGCTCATCCGGTAAATCAGATGAGCTTTTAATATTTTGAAGAATATTTTAAGGCTGTATATCTGACTTATCTGTTCCCTACGTTTATGTAGAGATGGAATTGGCACCTTTCTTAAACAGTAGTTTAAGTAGGTTGTCAAGGCTTCATCGGGCCATTACCCTCTGCCTTTCTTGATAAGTGTTCCGGTTGTTGCCGGAAAAAAAGAACTGTTGCAAAGATATATGCACAAAATTCAATCTGCCAAATAAAATTTTGAAAAAATATTTTTTGCTGCAGCTTAATATGCTATAAAACCCTTTACAGGCAGGTGTTTTGTTGTCTTATTTCAGTGGATATTTTTTTCAATCAATTCTTTTTGAGAATCGGCATTCAAACCCATAAATATATTGCAATCTCATAATACATAAAATTGAAATTTCATTTCCTATAACAATCGGCCTTTCTGTTTGTTTGTATCTTTACCATAAGGAATTAAAAAAATGGCTACAAAAAAAGCAACTCCTGTTGCAATAGAAAATACAGAAGAATTTATTGAAGTGTTTGGTGCCCGGGAGCACAACCTTAAAAACATTGATATAAAAATCCCAAAAAATAAGCTGGTGGTTTTTACCGGGGTAAGTGGCAGTGGAAAATCTTCGCTGGCATTTGATACCATTTACAACGAAGGGCAGCGCAGGTACATGGAAAGTTTCAGCGCTTATGCACGACAGTTTGTGGGCGATATGGAGCGCCCCGATGTAGATAAAATTACAGGCTTGTCTCCCGTAATTTCTATTGAACAAAAAACTACCAATAAAAACCCCAGAAGTACGGTGGGCACCATCACAGAAATTTACGATTTTCTCCGTTTGCTCTATGCCCGTGTAGGAGAGGCTTACAGCTACAACACCGGAAAAAAAATGGTAAAGTTTAGCGAAGAAGAGATTGTAAAATCCATTTTTTCTAAATTTAAAAATAAAAAAATAAGTTTGCTGGCTCCGCTGGTGCGTGGGCGAAAAGGACATTACCGCGAATTGTTTGAAGACATCCGTAAAAAAGGATTTTTAAAAGTAAGGGTAGATGGCGAAGTACTTGATCTTGCTGCACGCATGCAGGTGGACCGCTACAAAATTCATAATATAGAAGTGGTAGTTGACCGCCTGCTGGTAACAGATGATATGAAACTACGACTAAGCCAGAGTGTGCAAAAGACCCTGGCTATGGGCAAGGATTTGTTATTTCTCCTGATAAATGAGGACAATAAAGTGGTGCAGTACAGCAAACAATTAATGTGTATAGATACAGGTATCAGTTATGAAGAACCCAGCCCCAATGCATTTTCTTTTAATTCGCCTTATGGTGCATGCCCCGGCTGCAAAGGGCTGGGCACAGTTTACCAGGTAAATATGGATGCCGTAATTCCAGATAAAAACCTGGCTGTAAAAGATGGCGGTATTGCTGCATTGGGAGAAGAACGGGATGCATACATATTTAAACAGGTGCAGCAACTGGCCAAAAAACATAAGATTGCTTTAGATAAACCAATAAAAGATTTATCAGAAAAAGCATTGAATATTTTATTGTATGGGAGAGAAGAAGTGACGGAAGAAGGCAATGCGGATATTGAAATGGATATACCACAGGAAGGTTCTATTTATTATGCTACCGAATATGAAGGCATTATAAATATGCTGAAGCGTTGGTTTTCTTCTCCCTCTACCACGGAAGCAATGAGAGACTGGGTAGAAAAATATATGAAGCTTAAAACCTGCGAAACCTGCGAAGGAACCAGGCTTCGAAAAGAAAGCCTGTGGTTTAAAGTAGATGAAAAAAATATTGCAGAGCTAAGTGCTATGGACCTGGATCAGTTGTTTATTTGGTTTGAAGGAGTAGAAAAAAGATTGAATGAAAAACAAAATACCATTGCAAAAGATATTTTAAAAGAGATAAGAGAACGCCTTGGTTTTTTGCTGAACGTAGGGTTAACTTATCTTAGTTTATACCGGCCTTCTAAAAGTCTAAGTGGTGGCGAGTATCAGCGCATAAGGCTTGCCACACAAATTGGTTCCCAGTTGCAGGGTATTACTTATATTTTAGATGAACCCAGTATTGGTCTGCATCAAAGAGATAACCAGCGGTTGATAACAGCATTGCAAAACCTGCGGGATATTGGCAACAGTGTATTGGTGGTGGAGCATGATAAAGATATTATGCTGGCTGCAGATCACCTGGTAGATATTGGCCCCAGGGCTGGCATTCACGGTGGACAAATTGTGGCTGCAGGCACACCCAAAGAAGTATTAAAATCAGGATCAGAAACCTCTCAGTACCTGAGTGGCAAAAAAAAGATAGCCATACCTGCAGAAACAAGAAAAGGCAATGGACTCACAATAGAATTAAAAGGTGCATCAGGAAATAATCTTAAAAATGTTTCAGTTATTTTTCCACTGGGCAAACTTATTTTAATAACCGGTGTAAGTGGTAGTGGTAAATCTACGCTCATCAATGAAACACTTTATCCGCTGATGAGCCAGTTTTGTTATCATTCTAAAACAATTCCCCTTGCTTACAAAAGTATTAAAGGTTTGGAGCAGATTGATAAAGTAATTGAGATAGATCAAAGCCCCATTGGAAGAACGCCCCGGAGCAACCCGGCCACTTACTGTGGTTTTTTTACAGATATAAGAACATTATTTTCTTTGGTGCCCGAGGCAAAAATACGTGGGTACAATGCTGGCCGTTTTTCTTTTAATGTAAAAACGGGTCGCTGCGATGTGTGTGAAGGTGGCGGCATGCGGGTGATAGAAATGAATTTTTTACCGGATGTTTATGTGCATTGCGAAAAGTGTAATGGCAAACGTTACAACAGGGAAACGCTGGAGATAAGGTACAAAGGAAAATCTATCAGCGATGTACTGAACATGACGGTGGATGAAGCCGTAGAATTTTTTAATGCTGTACCATTTATTTACCGAAAAATAAAAGTTTTGCAGGAGGTAGGCCTTGGCTACATTACCCTTGGCCAGAGTGCTGTAACACTTAGTGGTGGCGAAGCACAGCGGGTAAAGCTGGC
>JBKJSJ010000245.1:0-5348 GCA_046595965.1 Ferruginibacter sp. | reverse complement strand
TGCTGGTAATCTTTCTGACCAATATAAAGATTGTTGGGGTTTACGGCAGCCAGCAGTTTATCCACAATTCGGCATACACCCTGGAAATGTCCTGGCCGGTATTTCCCTTCCAGTAAGCTTTCTATAAACCCGAGTTCGTAAATTTTAACCGGTTCATCGGGAGGGTACATTTCGGTTACCGAAGGAATTAAGAGGAGGTCGCATTCTGCCTCTTCCAACAAGTTTATATCCTGCTCCAGGCTTGCCGGGTATTTTTCATAATCGGCTTTATTATTGAACTGGGTGGGGTTTACAAAGATGCTGCATACGGTAAAAGGGTTCTGCTGCCTGCAGTTTTGGATGAGCGAAATATGCCCAAGGTGCAGGGCACCCATAGTGGGAACAAAACCAATTTGGGTATCACCGGATTTATTTGCGGCCAGTATTTTTTTCAGGTCATTGATTGTTTTTACAATAATCATGTGGTTGGTTTATTGATCTTAAATGCCTTATGTCTCCCCTAATTAGATAAAAATCAGTACTTTTGCACACCATTTCAAAATCTTGATCAGGTTTAAGCATCTAACATAGTAAATATGTCAACAAAGAAAAGAATTTTATTTATCTCTAACGAAATGTCGCCTTACCTCGAATTGACAGAATTTGCAGAAATAGTAAATAAACTGGCAGTACTTTCCAACGACAGTAACATGGAAGTGAGGTGCATTATGCCCCGCTTTGGTGTAATAAACGAGCGCAGGCACCGGCTTCACGAAGTAGTTAGACTATCTGGCATTAATGTTTCTATTGATAACGACGATTATCCGCTGGTGATAAAAGTGGCCTCTTTGCCCAATGCAAGGCTGCAGGTTTATTTCTTGGATAATGAAGATTTCTTTAAAAGAAAATCAATTTTTACGGACGAAAAAGAAAACTGGTTTGAAGACAACGGACTGAGAACCGTACTATTTTGCAAAGGTGCTTTGGAAACTGTAAAAAAATTCGGCTGGCCTCCGGACATTATCCACTGCAGTGGATGGATGACCGGCTTAATACCTATGTTTATAAGAACTGCTTACAAAAAAGAACCCGTATTCAGTCATAGCAAAATTGTATATACCATTGGTGAAAATACTTTTAAAGATAAACTGGGCAACGATTTTATGAAACTGATTGCCATAAACGATCATGTAACTAAAAAAGACCAGGAAGTTTTTGAGGATAATAATAATACAGCAATGTTCAGGGGCGGTGCCACTTATGCGGATGCTGTAACTTTTGGTGCCGAAAAAATAGACAAAAAACTGGTGGATGAATTTTCTAAACCAAAAGGAAAAAAAGTTTTGAAGTTTAATCCGGAAACTGATTTAACAGACTATTTACAATTATACAACGACCTTGCTAAATAGATAAACCCCATACTGTTTTATAAAATTTTATTTGTGAATAAAAGACTTTTACCAATTGCTCTTGTAGGATATTTTTTTGTAGTGGCAATAAACTGGAGCTGTACCAAACTCGATACTACCAACCTTGGCAGCGATCTCATTCCCGCAGTAGATAATGTAAACACTTTTAGAGATTCATTCTCTATCAATTCTCTTCAAGGTATTTTTTCAGATAGTTTTAAAATTTCCGGGGCAGAAAATAATGTGCTGGGGTTAATAAATAACGACCCGGTTTTTGGTGCTACCGCTGCCAACATTTTTTTTCAGTTAAAGCCTGGATTTTTTCCTTTTTATTTTGGCAATGCCGGCGATACCTTAGTGGCAGTAGATTCTGCAGTATTGGGTTTAAGTTACAAAGGAGCCTGGGGCGATACTACCAAACTGCAGCAACTGGAAGTGTATGAAATTGCAGATCCATTTTTTGGAGATTCTGTTTTTCAATACAAGGATATTAATTACCAGCCGGTATTAGGCGCAAAGGTAGGTTCTGCCACTGTAGATATAAGAACACTCGCAAACAAAAGAATTATTTCAAATGGAAAAGATTCTGTAACCAACCAGCTAAGAATAAAACTAAATGATAATTTCAGGGATGTATTATTTGGAAGAGACAGTGTAACGGTTTCTCCATTAAATAACAATGCATTTAGAAATGATTCTATGTATAGAAAATTGTACAAAGGCTTAGCAGTAAAAGCAGTGGGCAGCAGTAGCAATGCACTCATGTATGTAAGTTTAACCGATGCCAATACAAGACTGGAAGTTTATTTTCGCAGAAAGCTTTCGGGCACGGGTAAATTAGATACTACTTACAATTCATTAAGAATAAATCCCAGCAACCCTGGCAACAATTTGCCTTCGGCTTCTTCCAATTATATCAAACGTTTTCTGCCATCTGCCATTATAAATAATGTAAACAATCCTTTACCTACAGAACTTTATCTGCAAACGGGGCCGGGCACTTATGCCAACCTTACCATTCCACAATTAACCGGGCTTAGCAACAGAATAGTACACCGGGCAGAAATTTATATTGAGCAAGCGCCTGTTGACATAACTACCGATAGTATATTTTCTGCACCGCCTTTCATGTATGTAGATCTTATAGATACCGGTGCTTTAAAATGGAAGCCTATTTATTTTGATTTGAATCCCAACATACAATACGATCCCGATAATAAATCCGGGTTCCCTTATTTTCCCAGCGATGGAAAAGTAGATCATAATTATTTTGGAGGATTTGCCAAAACAAGATACAATGCATTGGGACAAAAAGTTGTGTATTATACTTTAAACATCACCAGGCATGTGCAGCAAATTGCAACAAAGGGAACTACAAATTACAGCATGCGGTTGTTTCCGGCATTTGAAATGTTATATCCACAATATTCTCTTGCAGCTCCTATTCATTACGATAACCCTCTTGCTTTTGGCAGAGTAAAAGTAAAAGCAGGAAATCATCCTGATGCAGCAGGAAAAATGAAATTGATTATCACCTGGTCTAAATTATAATTTTTAAATTTCTGCAAAGTCCTTTTGATCTTTTCAAAAGGACTTTGCTTATAAATGTTCCGCCCTTATCTTTGCACTCTCAAAAAAATATTTATGCCTTATTTATTTACGTCAGAATCTGTTAGTGAAGGACACCCCGATAAAGTAGCAGACCAGATCAGTGATGCGCTGATTGATAATTTTTTAGCCTTTGACCCCAGCAGCAAAGTAGCATGCGAAACATTGGTTACCACCGGCCAGGTTGTATTGGCAGGAGAGGTAAAAAGCAAGGCTTACCTTGATGTGCAGGAAATAGCAAGAGGCGTAATCCGTAAAATAGGATACACCAAAAGTGAATATATGTTTGAAGCCAATTCCTGTGGTATTATCTCTGCCATTCATGAGCAGAGTGGTGATATAAACCAGGGTGTTGACCGTAAGAAAAAAGAAGAGCAGGGTGCCGGCGACCAGGGAATGATGTTTGGTTATGCAACTAACGAAACGGATAATTACATGCCTTTGGCTTTAGACCTGGCTCATTATATTTTAATTGAAATGGCTGCGATACGCAGAGAAAACAAGCAGATTAAGTACCTACGCCCTGATGCAAAAAGCCAGGTAACATTGGAGTATGATGATAATAACCAACCGGTAAGGATTGAAGCCATTGTAGTTTCAACGCAGCATGATGATTTTGCAACTGATGATAAAATGCTGGCAAAGATCAAAAAAGATATCATCAATATTGTTATCCCAAGAGTGAAAGCCAAGTATCCAAAATACAATCATCTTTTCAACAACAAAATAAAGTATCATATTAACCCAACAGGTAAGTTTGTTATTGGCGGGCCACATGGCGATACGGGTTTAACAGGCCGTAAAATTATTGTTGATACCTAAGGCGGCAAAGGTGCACATGGTGGTGGTGCTTTTAGTGGTAAAGACCCAAGTAAGGTTGACCGCAGCGCTGCTTATGCAACACGCCACATAGCTAAAAATTTAGTAGCAGCAGGATTATGTACCGAGGTATTGGTTCAGGTTTCGTATGCCATTGGTGTGGCACAGCCAACTTCAATCAATGTAGTTACTTATGGCACAGTCAAAGTAAAACTAACCGATGGGCAGATTGCTGATAAGGTAATGAAAATGCCATGTTTTGATATGCGTCCTTATTTTATTGAGAAGCGTTTAAAATTACGTAACCCCATGTACAGCGAAACTGCAGCATACGGCCACATGGGACGTAAAAACGAAACCGTAGAAAAAATATTTACATCACCCGATGGTAAAACAATTAAAAAGAAAGTTGAATTATTTACCTGGGAAAAACTGGATGCAGTAAAAGAGGTGAAGAAAGTATTTGGTTTGAAATAAAGGCCTCCCAAGGATGGCTTTTGAAGACCATAAGTTCAAAAGAGCTTATGGTTTTTTAATTATATCAGTTAAGATTAAATTTGTCAAGTGAAAAATTTCCGTCAACAACATCATCGTCCAAAAAAAAGTACGTTGGTTATTGGCCGCAAGGCCGTAACAGAAGCCATGCAAACCGGTAAACAACTGGAGCGTATTTATTTGCAAACTACAGTACATGGCGAAGCTATTGATGAAATAAAAAAGCTGGCAGAAAAAACACAGACTCCAATAAATAAAGTACCCGTTGAAAAACTCAACAACTTTAATGTTAGTAATCATGAAGGCTGTGTAGCGATGATTGGCAAAGTGCAATACCAGGACTTGCAGGATCTGATCTCTTGTGTGGTGGAAAATGGCGAAGTGCCTTTGTTTTTAATTCTTGATGGTATTCCCGATATCAGAAACATAGGAGGCATTGCCCGGAGTGCTTTTTGTTTTGGTGTACATGCCATTATCATACCTGATAAAGGTGTTGGTGCTTTAAATGAAGATGCCGTGTTGACTTCAGCAGGTGCACTGGAGCAATTGGCCGTATGCCGGGTTAGCAGCCTGATGAAAACAGTTGATGACCTGCACATGAATGGCATTAAAGTTTTTGCCAGTGATATGAAAGCTACAAAAAAAACTTACGAATGTAATTTTGCTGAACCCTGTGCCATTATCATGGGAGGAGAGGAGAAAGGGGTTTATCCTGCCTTATTAAAAATATGTGACGATCAATTCCAGATACCCATGACCGGCGATTTTGATTCGTTGAATGTATCGGTTGCTACGGGTATTATTTTATACGAGGTGGTAAAACAACGGCAATAATAATCTTTTTTGTTACTTTAAAACACTTTTACACCTGCTGCACTCTTCGGGTAAAATTCACAGGTTTGTTTATTTATATGCAGAGATTCTTTTTGAATTTTTGCTTTTTTAATAAGTTTGGAATAGTTATGTTTTGAGATCCATTTATAAATATCTTTTGAGCCATAAAGATGTGTCTTACTTATCCCATTGCCCATTGATTGC
>JBKJSJ010000196.1:0-3327 GCA_046595965.1 Ferruginibacter sp. | reverse complement strand
CTTTATTTGCGCATTATTAAAACCAGCCGGGAAGAATTAAAAACAATAGAAGCAGCAGGGTATGATAAAATTTGGCCGGCATTAATAAAACTAAATCCACTTAAAAACTGGTCTGTTGCCTTGCCCGATTTAAAAGATTATCAGCAACACAGTACCGAAATAAAAATAGAGGCATTGCCTGCTGGCACTTACATGATCCTTGCAAGCATTCGCCCCGGTTTTGAATTGGGCAACAATATTATTGCCCGCCAGGTAACTTATGTAAGCAGCATCAGCTACATCCACAACGATAAAAAAGAACTGTATGTGCTTAATAGGAATAACGGCCAACCACTTGTCAATGCAACAGTGCAGGTATGGGAACAGCAATATGATTATAGCAACCGCAAAAACGAAACAGTAAAAAAAGAAAAATATACTACCGATAAAAATGGGTTTATAAAGACCAATTTACCCAACAACCGTTACAATAATTTTCTGCAGATAAAATACAATAATGAAGAATTGTTTACCGATGATTCATATTACAGCTACAACTACGACAGCTATAACAGGGAAACACAAAAGCGCAGTTTTTTGTTTACCGACCGTTCTATTTATCGCCCGGGGCAAACAGTATTTTTTAAAGGCATTGTAGTAAGCACCGAACATACCGGCCGAAAAAGTATGCTTCTTACAAATTATAAAACCAGTATAGAATTGTTTGATGCCAATAATCAAAAAATTGCAATGGTGGCAGCAGCAACAAATGAATACGGATCTTTTAATGGCAGTTTTAAACTACCGGAAGGAACGCTGAATGGACAGTTTTACATAAGGGATTCTACAAATAATTCTCAGCAAGAAATTAGTGTGGAAGAATACAAACGGCCAAAATTTTTTACCGAAATAAAAAAACCTGAAGGTACATACCGCATTAATGATATGATAACGGTAACCGGTAACGCCAAAGCTTATGCAGGTAATAATATTGATGGGGCAAAAGTTGGCTACAGGGTAGTGCGCAAAGTGAGATATCCTATATGGTGGGGCTGGAGTGGCTATGGCAAAATAATGCCACCATACGGCAGGGACGAATCTATGGAAATTACAAACGGAGAAACAACCACAGATGCGGATGGTAATTTTAAAATAATTTTTAAAGCCATACCGGATGAAAGCGTAAATAAAAAAGATCAGCCTGTTTTTTATTACGAAGTAAGTGCCGATGTAACCGACATTAACGGCGAAACAAGAAGTGGGGAAACATCGGTAGCCGTTGCTTACCAGGCACTTCAATTAAATATTACTGCTGCAGATAAAATGCCTGCAGACAGTTTAAAAAATATTAAAATAAGCAGTACCAATATGAATGGATTGTTTGAAAAGGCAACCGTAAATTTTTTAATGTATAAACTACAGGAACCTGGCCGTATGTTCCGCAACCGTTATTGGGAAATGCCCGACCAGTTTGTGATGGGCAAAGCCGAATACTACAATAGCTTTCCCTATGATGTTTATGCAGATGAAGACCAGCAAAATAAATGGGCACAAGGAGAAAAGATAATTGATGTTACTGATACCAGTAGTGTCAATGGTCAATGGTCAGTGGTCAATAGAAAAACTGATCCTGGATATTATAAAATTATTGTTTCTACGAAAGATAAGTACGGCGAAGAAGTAAAGGCAGAAAAATTCATCCACATTACAGATCAAAAAAATCCTTCGGCAAATGAGCCAGTAATTGTGGAAGTAAAAAATAAAACAGCAGAGCCGGGGGATAAAATTAATTATACCATCAACAGTGGTTTCGAAAAAATCTGGCTGATACATAGTTTAATTAAAACGGGCGAAACGCCTAACAGCATATACCCAACCATAACTGCGGCCAACCCTTACCGTAATGAAATAACTGCTACCGAAAACGACCGGGGCGGCATTAATATGAATTATGCTTTTGTGCAGCACAATAGGGTGTACACGGGCACAGAATTTTTTAATATTCCCTGGAGCAATAAAGACCTACAGGTTAGTTATGAAACTTTCAGGGATAAAATTTTACCGGGCAGCCAGGAAAAATGGACCGTAAAAATTAGCGGAAATAAGGGAGAAAAAACCGCTGCAGAAATGCTGGTGAGCATGTACGATGCTTCACTAGATCAGTTTAAACCCCATGTATGGAATGTATTAAAATCATTGTGGCCCACCAACGCTGCCAGTATGAACTGGACCAACAATAATTTTAGTGCTGTGCAGTCTGATGAGAAAAACAATATTGCAAATGAAAATGAAACTGCCCTGCAAATATCTTACGATGCTTTGATAAACAATGGATGGAATGAAGGCTATTACGACAGAAGATACATGAGAGCTGAGGCACAGGACGCTGCTGCCCCACCACCGATAGCTGATGAAAATGATAAGGGGGTGCAAGTAACGGCTAATAAAAAAGATATAGGCGACAACCTGGAAGTTTTGCAATCTGCCGATTCAACATCAATAATTAAAAAACCAAAACCTATTGAAAATGAAGGTATTCAAATAAGAAAAAACTTCAACGAAACCGCTTTCTTTTTTCCTGCGCTCACTACAGATGAAAAAGGAAATGTAAGTTTTAGTTTTACCATACCCGAAGCACTCACCCAATGGAAGCTGATGACACTGGCGCATGACAAGGAACTGGCAAGTGGCTATGCCGAAAAAACAGTCATCACACAAAAGCCACTGATGGTGCAGCCCAATGCTCCTCGTTTTATAAGAGAAGGCGATCGTATGGAACTGGTAACGAAAGTGGTAAACCTTAGCAATAAAGAAATAACCGGCACGGCACAATTAGAATTAATAGATGCCGTAACAAACAAACCTATAGATGGCTGGTTTAAAAATGTTTTTCCTAACCAATATTTTACAGTTGAAGCAGGAAAAAGTGTAGCCGTAAAATTTCCGATGGAAATACCTTTTAATTTCAACAGTGCATTAACCTATCGCATAAAAGCTATTTCAAAAGATGAGTCATTTAGTGACGGAGAAGAATCGGCCATTCCGGTTTTAACCAACCGCATGCTGGTTACAGAATCTTTCCCTATAAACATGCGGAATGAAAATACAAAGCAATTTAAGTTTGAAAAATTATTAAATTCAAACAGCAGCACAACATTAATTAACCATGCAGTAACCGTAGAATATACCAGCAACCCGGCCTGGCATGCCGTGCAGGCATTGCCCTATTTAATGGAGTATCCCTACGAATGTGCAGAGCAAAATTTTAATAGATATTATGCAAATGCATTGGCAGGTTTTATTGCCAACTCAACCCCAAAAATCAGGGCTATTTTTGAAAAGTGGAAA
>JBKJSJ010000269.1:0-3191 GCA_046595965.1 Ferruginibacter sp. | reverse complement strand
ATCGTATACTTTCGGTATCAAGGGATATTACCGTACAGAAACAAAATGAACTTAAAGAGATTGAACTTTTAAGCAGGTTTCAAAATTTAGTGATGCAGGCACCTGTTGCCATTTGTGTATTACGTGGAAAAGATTATGTGATTGAAGTGATTAATGAAGGTATGCGTGAGATGTGGGACAGAAAGATAGAAGAAGTAATTAACAGGCCGGCTTTTGATGTGCTGCCAGAGTTTAGAGACCAGGGTTTAAAAGAGCTTTTAGATAATGTTTATAATACTGGTGAAAGGGTAGTAGTGGAGGAACTTCCCCTTACTATCAGGCGCCATGGAAAGATGGAAAATATATTCGTAAAATTTGTGTACGAACCGCTACGTGAGGGTGATGGAACCATATCCGGGGTGATGACTTTAGCGCATGAAATTACCGAGCAGGTGCTTGCCAGAAAAAGAATAGAAAAAAATGAAGTAAAATTCCGTTCCCTGATAGAAGAAGCACCGGTTGCTACTTGCCTTTTTACCGGCAGAGAGATGAAAATAGAAGTGGCCAATGAAATAATGATCAGTTATTGGGGTAAAGATAAAAACGTAATAGGGAAACGGTTAGAAGATGCAGTACCCGAATTAAAAGGGCAACCCTTTCTTAAAATATTAGATGATGTGTTTATTACAGGTAAAACTTATCATGCTAATAATGCCCGTGCAGAATTAGCGATAGACGGAGTATTAAGAACTTACTATTTTGATTTTACTTATAAACCTATCCTAAATGATAGTGGAGAAGTATATGGCATTATGGATATGGCTGTTGATGTAACAGAACAGGTGCTTGCCCGTACAAAAATTGAAGAAAGCGAAAAACAATTCAGGCAGATGGCGGAATTAATGCCACAAAAAATATGGACCTCTGATGCCGAAGGCAATAAAAATTATTTTAATACAACATTACTCGACTATGCCGGAAAATCTTTTGAAGAATTAAAAGGCAGTGGATGGCAACAAATTATTCATCCTAAGGATTGGAAAAAAAATAAAAAACAATGGGAGGAATCTTTAAGCACCGGTATTGATTATGAAACTGAAAACAGGTTACTGCGCAAAGATGGAAAATACTTATGGCATCTTACCCGTGCCATAGCTTTAAAAGATGAGGCTGGGAAAATAAGAATGTGGGTAGGTTCTAAAACCGAAATACAGGAGCAGCAGCAATTAAAAGAAGAATTAGAAAAAGCCGTAACCAAAAGAACCAACCAATTGCAGGAAGTAAATAAAGTGCTTGAGCAAACCAATGAGGAATTATTAATTACCAGGGAAAAATTAATATCAGAATATTCCCGTAGTTTGATAGAAGCCAGCCTTGATCCCTTAATAACGCTAAACACAGAAGGAAAGATTACCGATATGAATAAGGCAACGGTACACATAATGCAGCAGTCCCGGGAAAAAATAACCGGTACAGACTTTTCCAGTTATTTTACCGAGCCACAAAAAGCTTATGAAAGTTACAGGGAAGTATTTGTAAAAGGAATAGTAACCAATTATCCCCTTACGGTAAAAAATAACAAGCTCACAGAAGTTTTATTTAATGGTTCGGTTTATAAAGATGAGCAGGGAAAAGTATTAGGTGCTGTAGTGGTAGCCAGGGATATTACTGTACAAAAAAGAAATGAAAAAGAACTCATTGAAGCGAAAGTTTTTGCAGAAGAAGAAAAGAGTAAGGCAGAAATAGCTGTAAAATCAAAACAGCAGTTTTTGAGCAATATGAGCCATGAAATACGCACTCCCATGAATGCGATTATCGGGTTTACAAGACTGGTACTAAAAACAGGCTTATCAGAAAAACAAAAAGAATATTTATCTGCCATAAAAATAAGTGGCGATACGCTGATTGTATTAATCAATGATATTCTGGATCTGGCAAAAGTAGATGCGGGTAAAATGACTTTTGAACAAATACCTTTTAGCATGGCCAACAATATATCGTCCATACTGCAGTTGTTTGAAATTAAAACAGCCGAATTAAATATAGCCCTGGTAAAAGAATACGATTCAAACATTCCAGCGTTGCTGCTCGGCGATCCGGTGCGACTGCACCAGGTAATGCTTAACCTGCTGAGCAATGCTGTAAAATTTACCAGTCAGGGGAAAATTACAGTTGCTGTGCAACTGGTAAAGGAAGAAGATAATAATGTAACTATTGAATTTACAGTAAAGGATACCGGCATAGGCATTGATGAAAATAAATTAGAATCAATCTTCGAAAATTTTCAGCAGGCATCTTCCGGTACATCCCGGCTGTATGGTGGCACAGGATTAGGGCTTGCCATAGCAAAACAACTGGTGGAAGCACAAGGTGGAAGTATACAGGTAAAAAGCAAACCTGGCCAGGGTGCTGCATTTAGCTTTACATTAAGTTTTATTAAGACCTCAGATAAAGCAGCATTAGAAACCGACACGTTGGAAGCGGATACCTTAAATGCCAACATAAAAGTATTGCTGGTAGAAGATATGGTTTTGAATCAGTTACTGATGAAAACTGTATTGGAAGATTTTGGATTTGAATGCGACATAGCTGAAAATGGAAAAATTGCCGTTGAAAAATTATCTGCAATGAACCCTTTGGAAGTAACCCCCGTATATGATATTATATTAATGGACCTGCACATGCCTGAAATGAATGGCTTTGAAGCCACGCAATTCATCAGGCATACACTTAAATCTGACATTCCTATTATTGCTTTAACAGCGGATGTAACCACCGTGGACCTGGAAAAATGCACAGCCGCAGGCATGAATGATTGTTTAGCCAAGCCGGTTGATGAAAAATTATTGTATAGTAAAATTAAGGCGTTGGTAAAAATTCCTTTGGGTATAAAATCTATTGCCGCAAATGGGGTGGATAAAAACAAGCAGAAAAAAACAACAGTTATCAACCTGGATTATTTAAAGGAACGCACAAAAGCTAACCAGGCCTTGATGATAGAAATGATAGAACTGTATCTGCAGCAAACACCGTCTTTAATTATTACAATGAAACAAAGCTGGAAAGAGATGGATTGGCATTTGTTGTACGGGGCTGTTCACAAACTCGTTCCCTCTTTTTCCATTGTAGGCATTCACAAAGATTTTGAAAACCTGGCTAACCAATTACAGGAATATACACGCTCGCAATCAAATGCCGGTGAAATACCAACT
>JBKJSJ010000091.1:0-17351 GCA_046595965.1 Ferruginibacter sp. | reverse complement strand
GCTATCCTGCCAGTACGATCCATTTTTCCAACTATCGTTACTTTTTGCATCGTAGCCAGGGTAGTGGCCTCTTGCTTCAATAAAAAATTTAGCTGTATTTAAATATTCTTTTTTACCGGTAATGCGAAACAATTTTACCAAACCCATTTCTACTATTTCGTGGCCGGGTGCTACCGATATTTTTCCGGGACCAAAAATACTGCACACCAGGTCAGCATTTTTTAATGCGATGTTTAAAAGATTTCTTTTTTTTGTAGCTAAAAAATGAGCTGCTGCAGCTTCGTACAAATGACCCGCATTATATAATTCATGGCTGAGTTCTCTTTCTTTTTCCCATCTTTGTTTACCTACCCAACTGCCTGTATTTACTGGATCAATTGTTCTGGCTGTGTATAAATAGCCATCGGGTTCCTGCGCTTTACCAATGATGGTAATGAGTGAATCTACATAAGCTGCTAAAATTTTATCGGGATGTACCGCTAATGAAAACGAAGCCCCTTCAATGGTTTTATAAATATCTGTATCATCAAAAGGAAAACGGGTACAAAACTTTCCCTGCTTTTGTGCAGCCATTACAAAGTTTTTTACCCGGCCTGTATTTTCGCAGCGTTCAAAAGATGCAGGTATGGTTACTGTACGGTTAATCTCAATGCGTGGCAACCAAAATTTATCTGATAGTTTTACCTGTGTAAAATTTACTTCTTTAATGGCATAATCTTTTTGCTGTGCAAAAGCAGCAGAAGAAAAAATTAATGCGGATAGAAGAATATTTTTATTCATGATAAAAAATTACTTAACTGAAAATTTGTACAATGAAGTATGTGAATATTTTACCCCCGGTTTTAAAATAGTATTGGGGAATGTTGGCTGATTTGGCCCATCGGGAAAATGCTGCGTTTCTAAGCAAAGCCCTGCATGCAAAACGTATTTCTGATTGTTTTTTGTATTGGTTAATGTACCATCTAAAAAATTGCCGCTGTAAAATTGTACGCCCGGCTCGGTGGTAAACACTTCCATAAACCTGCCGCTGCCTGCATCGTATAAAGTGGCAATACTTTCCAATGCATTGCCTGTTTTGCTCAATACCCAGTTATGATCGTAACCGCCTTTTACCGAATCAATATCTCTTCCTATTTTTTTTGCTGTTGTAAAATCCATTGGCGTATGCTTTACATCAGGTAATTTACCGGTGGGAATTAAAACTGAATCTACTTCGGTAAATTTATTTGCAGCCAGCATTAACTCATGATTTAAAATAGTAGAATCTTTTCCGGCTGATAAATTAAAATAGCAATGATTGGTTAAATTAATGGGTGTGGCTTTATCGGTAGTAGCAGTGTAATCAATTTTCAATGCATTGTCTGCTGTTAATGTATAAATAACTTCTACAGATAAATTGCCGGGATAGCCTTCTTCGCCATCTTTGCTTAAATAACTTAATTTTAAACTGCTGTCGCCCGCCTGTTTTTCTGCCTTCCACATTACCTTATCATAGCCCTTTAACCCGCCATGTAATGATTGGCCGTTATTATTTTGTGCCAATTTATAAGTAGTACTGTCTAACGTGAATTTTCCTTTTGCAATGCGGTTGCCGTAGCGGCCTACCAGGCATCCAAAATAAGGATTGCCGCTTTGTAAATAACCACTTAAAGAATCGTACCCCAAAATAATATCTCCCTCTTTTCCCTCCTTATCTTTTGTAATAATTTTAGTAACTGTGCCACCATAATTAATAATACTTACTTTCATGCCGGCTGCATTGGTTAAAGTATATTCTGTTACAGCCTCGTTGTTGAAAGTACCGAAGGGCTTTTCTGTAATCCTCATTTTTGTTTCATTTTGTGATGTAGCTTTTTCTGTATTGGTATTACAGGAAAATAAACATAGCGCAGCAGCAAGCATAAGCGATGATAAATGTTTCATAATAAGCAATCGTTTTATTTTAAAATATTAAGTCAAAATTTTTATTAGTTATCATCTGATTAACCGCCGACAGGTTTATGCAATACTATTACTGCCCGTAATAAGAATCGGATCCATGTTTTCTTTCAAAATGTTTTTTAATTAATGCGTCTTTTAACCTGGGTGTATTAATATTTATTTGCTCCGTAAGCAATGCCATTTTTGCTACATATTCCAGCACAGCACTATTGTGTACAGCCTTAGCTGCGGTTTTTCCCCAGGTAAATGGCGCATGATTGCCCACTAAAACCATTTCTACTTCCTGGTAATCAAGATTTTTATTTTCAAAGCAATTCATAATTTGAAATCCGGTTTCATATTCATAATTTCCTTTTATCATTTCATCATCCATGGGTGGCGCACAGGGAATATCAACCGTATTATAATCTGCATGCGTAGTTCCAAAAATGGGAATATCTCTTTGCGATTGTGCCCATGCGGTTGCGTAAGTAGAATGCGTATGCACAATGCCATCAATTTTTCCCCAGTGTTTATAAAGCACTGCATGGGTTAATGTATCAGATGATGGACGAAGATTACCTTCTACCGCTTTACCATCAAAATCAACGATCACCATTTTTGCTGGGGTTAAATCTTCGTATGGCACACCGCTGGGTTTTATTGCAAAAACGCCCAGTGCGTTGTCGGCAGCGCTTACATTGCCAAATGTAAAAAGAACTAAGCCTAATTTGGGTAACTGCATGTTGGCCTCGTAAGCTTCCTGTTGTATATGTTGATATGTATTACTCATCATTGTATTTACTTATTCCTTAAAAGATAAAATATATTATTTCAAAACAATTCAATCAATGCTTTTCAATTACACCGGCCTTTTGGCCGGGTGAAATAATAAGTGTTAACAGGCTTTAGCCAAAATTTGATTTCCACTAAGTTTGGTTAAAGTCAAATACATAATGAATCTGTAACCGGGGTAAAAACCCGGGGCAATTCATTATTTATTTTCAATTTTATTACCTAAATTCAAATACATTTTATAGCGCTTTGCATAATACTCCACTTTATCTTTTTGTGGTTCATAAGTTTTTTCAAAACCCTGCCCCATGCTGTTCATGGCATCTTCTACTTTATTATAAATGCCAGCGGCTGTTGCTGCAAACATTGCAGCACCATTGGCACATGTTTGCTCACTGTTATGAATGCGGATGGGCATGTTCAATACATTTGCCATCACCTGCATTACATAACAAGATTTTTTTGCAACGCCTCCCAAAGCAATAATTCCTTTTACGGGGATGCCTTCTTCTACAAATCGATCCACAATAGCTTTGCTTCCAAAACAGGTTGCTTCTACCAGGCTTTTAAAAATGCGGGGTGCATCAGTGGCCAGGTTTATATTGCTGAGCGTACCTTTTAATAATTGATTGGCATCGGGTGTTCTTCTTCCGTTCAGCCAGTCTATGGCCAATTCATCGTTTTCATCCAGGTCAATTTTTTCTGCACTGCCGGCTAAGGCATCAATCATTTTATCTGCAATTTCTTCCTTCGTTTTTTCATTGGTTATAAACTGCTCAAGCGGCCACGATAATAAATTTTTAAACCAGGCATACACATCTCCAAATGCACTTTGCCCTGCTTCCATGCCAATCATACCGGGAATGATAGAACCATTTACCTGCCCGCAAATACCTTTTACCAATTTGTCGTTTACTTCTTTAATGGGTGCTACCAGCATATCGCAGGTAGAGGTACCCATTACTTTGCTCAGGTAGTAAGGTTCTATCTGGCCACCTACTGCACCCATGTGGCAATCGAAGGCACCTGCTCCAATTATCACATCATTAGACAAGCCTAATTTTTGCGCCCACTCATTACCGATAGTACCCACAGATTGTGCAGAAGTATAGGTTTGAGTAAATAATTTTTCTGCAATACCATCTAATAACGGATCAAGCGATTTAAAAAATTCATTCGGTGGCAACCCTCCAAACCCCTCTGCCCACAAAGCTTTATGGCCTGCACTGCAAACACCCCGTTTTAATTTTGCTGCATCATTGCCCCCTGTTAATACAAAAGGAATCCAGTCGCAATGCTCCACAAAAGAATAAATATTTTTTTGTATCGCTTCGTCTTCTCTTAAAATATGCAACAGCTTGGCCCAAAACCATTCGCTGCTGTAAATGCCACCAACAAACTGCAGGTAGTTTATCGGGAATGTTTGTGCGTGCCTGTTTATTTCTTCTGCTTCTTTTGTAGCTGTATGATCTTTCCATAAAACAAACATTGCATTCGGGTTGTTTTCTAACCCTTCGGTTAAGGAAAGGGCAGTTCCGTTTTTATCAACTGCAATAGGAGAGGAGCCGGTAGTATCCACTGATATCGCTTTCACATTTTGTGTAATATCCGGCCCTGCTTTTTTTAAACAATCTGTGATGGTATATTCCAATCCTTCAAGATAATCGAGCGGGTGTTGCCTAAACTGGTTTTTTGCTGCAATGCAGTACAGGCCTTTTTTCCAGCGTGGATAATAAAAAATGGAGGAGTTTATTTCTGCTCCATTGCCGGCATTTACTAAAATGGAACGAACAGAATCTGTACCAAAATCAACACCTATTACATATTGCATCATAAATTATTTAAGAGTAAATGGTAGCAGGGTTTGGAATAATATTAAGAACTGAATGAAAATTAGCATTATACTTTTTCTTGTTAAGCTTATAATAGAATGCACCTTTTTTAGAACTTTCTTTGTTTTTATCCTCCTGTTTTATAAGCAAACCTGTTGACAATACTTTTCGGCTGAAATTTCTTTTGTCCATCACAATATCATATACTGATTCATAAAGATTTTGCAACTGGGGCAATGTAAATTTGCCCGGCAGCAATTCAAATAAGATTGGGTGAAAGGCAGCCTTATATTGCAGCCTGGCTTTGGCTCTGTCCACCATTTGGTTGTGATCGAAAATGAGCCGTGGAAATTTTTTAAGCGGAAACCATTCTGCATGATAATCATTGGTAATCTGCTGTTGATAATTATTAATATCAATCAAGGCAAAATAGGCCAGTGAAACCGTTCTTTCTACCGGATCTCTGCCTGGTGAACTAAAACTGTGCAGCTCTTCCTGGTATACGTTAGTAAGGCCAGCTAAATTTTGCAGTATCCTGCAAGCTGCCTGTGGCAAGTCTTCGGTGGGTTCTACAAACCCACCCATCAGGCTCCATTTATTAATTTCGGGCTCTATTCCTCTTTTAACCAGTAGGATCTTAAGCATGTTTCCATCAAAACCAAAAATGATGCAATCTACTGCCAACAGCATTTTTATTTGTCGGGAGTATCGCATTCTTAAAATAATAAGTGGTTATTATGCATGGCAAAAAGTCAATCTGAAAATTGAAGATAAAAAATTAATTGTAAAAATGACAATTAAAATTTAAAATGGCACCTGATTGAGTTTTAATACCAAACGGAATTCATTTTAGGCCAATGTGTGGTGGCTGAGATTTCGGTTAGCTTTTGTGCGGTAGGGTTTTGTAAATGCCGACCTGTACGGGAGTATTTTGGTATAGAAAAATATTGGACTAATTTATAAATCAATCTCTATAACTCTCCGTTAAATCGTTTATATAAATGCTGTTGAGATTTTAAATGATTTCAAGTGTTTTTCAAATATCCATAGAGTTATATATTTTTTTCTAATTTTTAAACTTCTTGCAATCGGTATAACACCTCACAATTTTTTATGGTAGTTTAATTTTTCTTTGCCGTTTCTCCTTAATCATTTACAAAAATTCTTTTCGCAGAAATTACCTGATGTGAGCTTTTAAATAAAGCGGATAAGCAAAAATCTATTAACATTTTGAATGATTTTGGGTGATCTGTTGATGAAGATATGCTTCATGCATATCAAATAAATTTTGCCAATGCAATTCTTTAGTTTGTATGTAAAATGTTTTCTATTTGCTCCAGCTCTTCATTGCTGAAATGGAGGTTTTGCAAACAAGCCACAGAGTCCAGCAACTGAGCTGAGCTGCTTGCGCCAATTAACACCGACGTTACACGGTTATCTTTTAATATCCATGCCAATGCCATTTGTGCCAGCGTTTGATTACGCTGAACAGCAAAATCATTCAATGCTTTTATTTTATTTAAAACTACATCTGTTATTTGTTCCTGCTTTAAAAAAACAGCTTTGGCAGCACGTGAACTTTTGGGAATACCTTTAATATAGCGGTTGGTTAATAAGCCCTGCGCCAATGGCGAAAATGGAATACAACCCACACCGTTATTTTCCAGTACTGCCAGCAGGCCATTTTCTTCTACCCAGCGGTCGAACATAGAATAACGTGGCTGGTGAATTAAACAGGGCGTGCCCAATTGTTTTAAAATGGCAAATGCTTTTGCCGCCTCTTCGCTTTTATAGTTGGAGATGCCCACATACAATGCCTTGCCCTGGCGCACTATTAAATCGAGTGCTGTCATGGTTTCTTCCAGCGGCGTATCAGGGTCGGGACGATGGTGATAAAAAATATCTACATAATCCAGTTGCATTCTTTTTAAACTCTGGTCCAGGCTTGCCTGCAGATTTTTTTTAGATCCCCACTCCCCATAAGGGCCGGGCCACATGTAATAACCGGCTTTGCTGGAAATAATTATTTCATCCCGGTGTGTATGAAAATCCTGTTTTAAAATTTTACCAAAATTGATTTCGGCACTGCCGGGTGGGGGGCCGTAATTGTTTGCCAAATCAAAATGGGTGATGCCGCAATCAAATGCGGTGTGTAAAGTTTTTCTGAAAACTTTTTTATCATCTGCCCCGCCAAAGTTGTGCCACAGGCCCAATGAAATGGCTGGTAATTGAATACCACTTTTGCCACAGCGGCGGTATTGCATTTGTTGATACCGGTTATCGTTTGCTTTGTAAGACATAATTTTTTTTGCCCCGATCTCCCAAAGTGGAAACAGCACTTTTAATTTGAATAAGAGGATGAATTTTAAGATTCAATTTATTACTTTTTTTTAATTGAAGGTTTCTGCAATTTAATAATTACCTGCTCATCTCTGTCACAAATTATTTGGCCCTTTACATATTTTAGTTCTGCCAGTTATATTACACTCCGTTTATCATCAAAACTTCCTTTTGCAGCAGGCATATTTTTTCGCCTGCCCGGGTGAGTAAAGTAAAATACAAAAGCCCGGTTTTTATTTACCAGCACATCCCAATGCCCGCCAATGTACTGGTCATTCAACCCGGTGCCTGGATTTTCTAAAATTCTATTGGGTTGTATTTTCCAGTTAATCAAATCATCAGACGAATAAATTTCCATCCCTTTCCATGCATCTATAATCATAAAATATTTCCCCTGCCCTGCAAAAACTTTAGGCCCTTCTCTTGTGAGTGCTCTGACCCATCACTATATTAGCACCAGCATCAATCATGGCATGAGCCTGTTTAGTTTGATCTTCCGTTTTCCAGACATAATTTTCAAACCAGTGTAGATAGGCAATTATGAAAGCAGGTTTAACGGCTGACCTGATTGAATTTATTTGCTTAATCAGCTTTTTACGTTTCCATTCATTTACCCCGGCACTATCTTTTCCTGCATAAAAACTGCAAGCAGAATCATATTTCCTACTATAGTTAAGTCCGCCGATAATTACTAAGTGAAAATCTTTTTTACCTATTTTAAAATCATAACGGTAAGGCATTGAGGCTTCCTTTTCATTCAAGCCTGCTCCAAAGTATGCTATTGAATGATTCTTTAAAATTTTTAAGGTTTGATCAAGGCCAGCTCCGCCATAATCCATGGAATGATTATTGGCCAGTTAAACCACGTTAATATTAATTTTTTTTAATTTTAAAAAATAATAGAACAAGCACTTTTTTTGATCTACAAATCTGATTTTTATAATCAAGTAATTCTGATGATTTTTATACAAAAACTAACCATTTTTTGATTTTGTTTTGTTTTAGAGTTTTAATGGCATTTTTTTATATCCGGATATAGCTTGATAAAAATATGAAGAAACAAAACCAATGTACCTGTGTATGAATAATTGTAAAAAATATATTGCTACGCTTGTAACTATTGCCATGGGTTTTAGTGTTCGTTCACAGAACCCAGACCAGTCTGTCTTAAACCTTTGGAATAAAAACGAGGTCAGCTTCAACAGCCCCAGGCCAGGTAATCCTTTATTGCCCGGATATTACGCAGACCCAACTATTATCGAGGAAAATGGGACATTCTATATTTATGCGACAAGTGATATGCCTAATTGGAACGACATCACGAAACTGGCAGTATGGTCTTCAAAAGATTTTGTGAATTGGAAATGCGACTACCTCAATTGGCCAACGAAAGAAGCATCTAAAAGTGCTACAGGCACAGCTTCCGGAGTGTGGGCGCCAAGTGTAATTAAAGCGCCAAATGGCAAGCTTTATATGTATGTTACTATTGGACAGGAAATATGGGTTGGCGTTGCCGATCACCCTGTTGGGCCATGGAAGAATGCAATTGCAGATAACCAACCGTTGATTCGCCACAAAGAATATTATTATGTAGAAACGATCGATGCAGAATGCTTTGTAGATGATGACGGCCAGGGATATCTGTATTGGGGGTCATGTAATAGTGGATTGGATATTGAAGGCAGATGCATGGGCGTAAAACTAAATCGGGATATGGTTTCTTTTAACGGGCAACCAAAAGACGTTACACCACCACACTACTTTGAAGCGCCATACATGTTTAAGAAAAACGGGACCTATTATTTTTCTTACTCCTGGGGAAAAACCTGGGATCAAACTTACCAGGTACGCTATGCAACCGGGCCTACACCATTTGGCCCCTGGACAGAAGGTATGATGCGTCCCATTCTTGGTACAGATGAAAAAGATGATAAAATTAAATCTACCGGGCATCATTCTATTTTAAAATTTAAGGAGAAGTATTACATCGTTTATCATCGTTTCAACACCCTTGATCGTTATCCAATTTCTCAAAAATTGCGGCAGGTAGCTGCTGATGAATTGCAATTTAATGCGGATGGCTCTATTAAAAGAGTAGTAACGACCAATAAAGGTGTAGGTGCTTTTAAAGATGCATCAAAAAAAATAAACCTTGCATTTAATTGTACGGTTACCAGCTCCAGCAACCTTGATTCAGTTGTAACTGTTGCCAAAAATGCTGTTGATGAAAACAATGCTACACCTTGGATTGGCGGCAACTATGCACAAGAATGGATTATGCTAGATCTGGGTGCTGTAAAAGCTTTTAACGAAATTGAGATTTTTCCAGAGTTTCCTATAAAAGCATATCAATATAAAGTTGAAATTTCAGAAGATAATAAAAACTGGAAACTGGCAGATGACCAATGGGAGAATAAAAAAATTGGAGCTCCATTAATTACACAATCAAAGTTTTCAGTTCGATATATCAGGGTTACCATGCGTAATGAGAAGAATAATTCCAGGCCAGGCATATGGGAAATTAAAATTTATTAGATGAAGCAAAAAAAACTGTCTCAAATTGTAGGTAATCAACTCGGTAATGAAATTGACCGGCGGCTCACGTGGTTTATGTCACCACAAATCAAGGGGCTGCAAAATTTAAAATGCATCCATCAAAGAACCATCATCACAAAATTTATTTCGAAAATGCTTTCGAATTTTTCAATAGAATTAAACAGAAATTCCCTTTATCCACTTGCAAAAAACTACCATGAATAAACACTATGAACACGATCTTACAAAAATACAATCGGGTTATCTGACTTTTATTTTAGCATTTATTTTGCTTGCAGGTTTTAATTCTTGTAAAGCGCAACAGGATTTTGTAAAAGTCAGCAACACGCATTTTGAAATTAATAATAAAGCCTATTATTTTGTCGGCACTAATTTTTGGTATGGTGCATATTTAGCCGCAGATGCTGATTATGGCAACAGGGCCCGCCTTTTACGAGAGCTTGATCATTTACAGAAGTTGGGAGTCAATAACCTCCGTGTGATGGCAGCTTCCGAAGAATCCGATTTTGGTTTACCGTTGAGCCCACCCTTTCAATATAAAAACGGGAAGTACAATGAAACGCTTTTCCAGGGACTCGATTTTTTGCTGGCAGAAATGGGAAAAAGAAATTTGCATGCTGTTTTGGTATTGAATAATTATTGGGATTGGTCTGGCGGCATGAGTGAATATGTGTCGTGGGCAACCGGCGAAAAAGTTTTTGACCCCTCCGTAAACAAAGAACATACATGGGACCAGGCGATGAACTTCTCAGCTCGTTTTTACAAGATTGAAGAAGCACAAAAAAGGTATCGCAAATACATTTCAACCCTGGTAAACCGTAAGAATATTTACACAAAAAATCTGTATAAAAACGATCCCGCTATCATGACATGGGAACTGGCGAATGAGCCTCGTCCTTCAAAAGAGGGTGATGCGGCAGAGAGCGTTAAGGTATTTGCAAAGTGGGTAGACCAAACTGCACAATTTATCCATTCCATTGCACCCAAACAATTGGTTACAACCGGTAGCGAGGGCAGTAAAGGAACACTTAACAGTTTAGATTTTACTCTACAAGCACACAGCAGTAAATACATAGATTATATAACTTTCCACATGTGGCCAAAAAACTGGGGATGGTACAAAGCCGACAAGCCCGAAATGGAAAAAACCAAGGAAAATACAGCACAATATTTTGATGAACATTTAGCTATTGCACAAAAACTTAATAAACCCATTGTTATGGAAGAGTTTGGTTTTGTTAGAGATGGTGAAAAACACGAGCCAGGTACCCCAACTACTGCCAGAGACGAATATTATTCATTTGTATTTCAGCATTTAAAAGATGCTAAACAAGCCGGGAAACCCCTGGGAGGATTAAATTTTTGGGGATGGGGTGGCGAAGGAAGAACTCCGCAGAAAGATGGCATTTGGAAACCGGGCGACATTACCTACACCGCAGACCCATACAGTGAGGCGCAAGGACTAAATTCTATCTTTAATACAGATAAGAGTACACTGGAAATTATTTCCAAATATGCTCATGAGATTGATAAATCGTCTTCAATTAAAAAAAGTAAGCGGTAAGAAAATTTAAAATAAGGCCAACCCTAAAAGAAGTTGAAATAAGCAACGTCAATAAATAAAAAATTATAGAGTAATCAATCGTTAAATTGAAAAAAATGAAGGTAAACAGTATAAAAAGAATGATGTTTTTTGCACTCTGTATTTCATTATTTGCAACTTCGTGTTCACCTAAAAATAAAGGTGAAAAAGCAACAAGTGAGATAAAATGGTTAACAACCAAAGGAAAGTTTATCGTTAATAAAGACGATGGACAAAAACGGATTTTAAGAGGTGTAAATGTGAGTGGCCTGGAGTACGACAGCACCGGAAAAAGGGTTCCAATTTCAGAATTAATGGCTTTAGTTGACCATTGGAATATAAATATTATACGCTTACCTATAAACCAGCAATGGTGGCTTAATAATGAAAACGGAAACTACCGCCAACTAATAAATAATATAATTGATTCTTTAAAATCTAGAAAAATCTATACCATTTTTGATCTTCAATGGATTAACACCACAGTTAAAATTAGTCCATTACCAAATCAACAGTCAGTAGAGTTGATGAAGCAAGTGGCGCAGATGTATAAAAACGAACCCGCTGTACTATACGACATCTATAATGAGCCCAGAAATTGCACGCACAGTGATTGGGCAGCGTGGGCTGTTAAGTTAATTGAGGGGATACGTGGCGTACATCCCAATGCTTTGATTTTTGTGAATGGTATTGATTGGGGATACGATTTAGGTGGCTTTATGCAAGATCCACTACCCTATAAAAACCTTGTATATGGAGCACATCTGTATCCACAAAAACCTGGGTCGGGTTACAAAAACAAACCACAATTTGATAAATACTGGAGAGGTATTCTTTACAGAAATTTACCGCTCTTCATCGGTGAGATTGGCCCTGAGGAACCCAATTACAACAATGAAGAACAGTTGGCAGCTTTTATTGATCCTCATTTACTAATGATAGATAGTCTTGAGCTTGGCTACACCGCCTGGTCGTGGCATGATAAACCTTACCTCACTACAAATGGGTGTGGCAAGCCCGATAGCTTAACCCTTTTCGGAAAGAGAATATTTGAAAATCTAAAGAAATATCCCGGCAACTAAGTGAAATAGCTTGTAAAAGTGGAAGCAAAAATTATTTCGTTAATAATGATTTCAATGGTGTAAAAAATTAAAAAAATATGAAACTGACAGTATTATATATATTTATTGCTTCATTATACTTGTTGGTTAACGGAGTCAACGCCCAAATACCTGTAACTAAAAAGCCAGTCAATAATAGCGATAGTATTTTACGTTTTGCCATCGTAAGTGATAGAACTGGCGGAATGGAGGCTGGCATTTTCGACAAAGCCATTGATAAACTAAATTTGATGCAACCGGAATTTGTAATTTCCGTTGGTGATTTGATTGACGGATATACCGAAGACCCGAAAATATGGAATGCACAATGGGACGAATTTGACAGCCTGGTAAATCGTTTGGATATGCCTTTTTACTACGTGCCCGGAAATCATGATGTCAGTAATGAATTGCTAACCGATGCCTGGCGAAAACGTCATGGTAGCGACTATTATTCCTTTGTTTACAAAAACGTGCTTTTTATTTCACTGAATACTGATGAAATAAAAAATGGTGGGATGAGCAACAAACAGGTCGATTATGTTTTAAAGAGATTGAAAGAAAATCAGGATGTAAAATGGACACTATTATTTATGCACCGTCCACTCTGGTCTTATGGTGATAAAGCTGGCTATGAATTGATTGAAAATGCGCTTGTTCATAGAAAACATACTGTTTTTTCTGGGCATCATCACAACTATCAATATCAGGAAAAAAATGGCATGGACCATTACGTATTAGCAACTACTGGCGGAGGAAGCTGGAGACGTGGTGCTGAAGTAGGGGAATTTGACCATATTACCTGGGTTACCTTGAAGGAAGAAGGACCCAAAGTTGCTCTTATTGACCTGAATGGTATTTACGATAAAAACCTGATTCCTCCAGGGGATTATGAGGATATTGAAAGTCTACGACGTGGCAACTGGTTGGATATCGAACCTGTGGTCAATGAATCGAATAGCGTTACGTCGATAAAAATAAATTTGGTAGTAAAAAATGAGATGAAACGTCCTATGATAGTTTTGGGAGAACTGCCCGCAACAGAAGGGGTTCTGTTTGAACCTCATACTATTTCTGAAAAACTAAATCCTGGCCAACATAAAATTATTCCATTAAATGCTAAAAGTGCATCAGGCAAACCTATTCAGATTGAAACTATAAATAACCATCCTATAAATCTGGAGTTAAAGGCCGGATTTGAAAGGGAAAAAAGAAACGATATCAGTTTGGCTACCTCGAAAAGAATCTTTATGGATTGGAAACACCCATTAAAGCAAACCGCATCGAATATTATTATAGACGGCAAAGCAGATGAATGGCAGCCCGAAAATCTTATTGTTGTAAAAAATCCACAATATTTTCAGGAAGATTGGGACTGGAAAGGGGCGGATGATGGTCAATTTTCATTTGCTGTTGAGGCGGATAAGACTCAGCTTTACATTGTGGTAAAATTTAAGGATAATCTTGTTATATCAGACACAAAAAATCTACAGTCCCTTCAGGATAAGTTTTATGTTCATATAAATCCCGAGCCAAAATCCACTGATTATTATCAACTGGAATTCGCTGCTGGAGAAAAGCCCAATATGCCTTTGATGAATACCGCAGCGCAAAATATAAAGGGGTTAAAAGCCGCCATTACAAAACGTGATGACGGAGAGATCCTGGAGTTTTCCATTCCTTTAGGTAGCATTGGTGCAGTAAAATCGGAGAGTATAAAAGTAAATATAGGAGTAATGGATCATGATCGACCTGAAAACACAAAACCTTCAGTGCTTTGGTGGCGCCCCGTTTGGAATAGTAGAGAGTCTTATAAAGGTTCTTCCCAATTTTATAAATATTAATCATACTTACAATTATTTATACCAATATGAATAAAATAGCTATTCTACTTCTAATTCTTATTAGTACACAAAATGTATCAGCTCAGAAGAGTTCAACCGATTATGTGAATGTTTTCACCGGCACCTCTAATTCTCGCTGGATGCTTTTTCCCGGGCCGGTCATGCCCATGGGAATGGTGCGGCTTAGCCCCGATAACCAGTTGAGCGCCTGGTGTGCAGGGTATGAGTATAACATTAGTGCCATCAGCGGCTTTAGCTTTATACATAACTACACCATGAATGGCCCAAGCGTAATGCCAACATCAGGAGATATTAAGACTTACCCCGGGCCCGCGGACGGGCCGTTTGGCTCCATGTGGACAGCAGGTTATAAATCACGCATCGAGAAGAAATACGAACAGGGAGAAGTTGGCTACTACAAGGCGAAATTGTATGATTATAATATTGATGTTGAACTAGCAGCCACTACACGATGTGGCGTGTTGAAATATACCTATCCCAAGAGCAATAAATCTAATGTCATTTTCAAATTCTTATATCCTCAGGAAGAATTTAAGGCCACAATACCCGAAGCCACTACCCGTGTTGTAAATGACAAAGAGATAGAAGGCTCCATAAAATACTTAGTGGATGGCAACGATTACATCGTGCATTTTGCAACCCGTTTTAGCAAAGCCTTTAAATCAATGGGCGGTTTCCAGGCACATTCGTACACTGGAAATGAAAAAAGATATGGGGAAGACTGGGTAAAAAAAGTGGATAGAAAAGAGAAGATTGAATCATTTAAGGGGACAGACGATTGCGGCATCTACCTCACTTTTAGTACCGAAGAAGGTGAGGTAATACAACAACAAACGGCCATTTCGTTGGTGTCAGTTGAGCAAGCCCGGCTCAATCTTACCACTGAACTCGACGGCTTTAATTGGGATTTTAATGCGGTAGTTGCTGCTAACAAAGCAGCCTGGAGTGAAAAACTAAATACGGTTGAAGTGTCTACAACAAATGAAGATGACAAAGTAAAATTTTATACCAGTTTGTATCGTGTATATGCAGGGCGTGGTGTGTTAAGTGATGTAAATGGAAAATATACCGACATGTGTGAAAATGTGCAGCATGTGCAAAAGCCCGCCGATGCTATGTATGGTTGCGATGCGTTCTGGGGCATACAATGGAACTTAACGCCGCTGTGGACATTACTGAATCCCGGGCTTGCAAATTCATGGGTAAATTCTTTGCTCGAAATGTCAGACAATGGCGGATGGTTACCTAAAAGCCCTTCAGGGTTAGAGTATGCTGATGTGATGGTAGCACAGCGTGAGATATCTCTTATAGTTGCAGCTTATCAAAAAGGAATTCGGAATTTTGATGTTGAAAAAGCATGGAATGCTATTAAAAAAATTCAGACAACTCCCGGTAAAAAATATGAATGCGGTGGATATGTTGGAAATAAAAATTTGAAAAGTTACATGGAACTGGGATATGTCTCCAACGAAGATGGCCCGGTTTCAAATACCATGGAATACGGCTACGACGATTATTGTGCTGCGCAGTTTGCCAAGGCATTGGGTAAAAAAGCAGACTATAAATATTTTACAGAACGTTCATCAAATTATAAAAACGTATTCGATCCATCTACCAAATTTATAAGGCAACGGCATGCTGATGGCAAGTGGGTTCAGGATTGGGATTCGGTGAAAAATCATGGAACCTGGTTTGGTGCCGGTTATGTTGAAGGATCGGCCTGGCAGTTCACTTATTTTGTTCCTCAGGATTATCCCGGAATGATTAAACTGGTGGGCCAGGATCTTTTCAACAACCGTCTTGAAGATGGTTTTTACAATGGCAACGTATCTATCGGCAACCAGCCCAACATGCAAGCACCGTGGATTTTTAATTACTCAGGCAAGCCATGGTTAACACAAAAATATACCAGAAGATTATTGGAAAGTTTCTTTGATTCATCTCCATTAAACGGTTGGAACGGCGAAGAAGATGAAGGACAAATGAGTGCATGGTTTGTGATGTCGGCCATGGGCTTGTTTCAAATGGATGGTGGATGTGGTGTCAATTCATTCTACGATATTGGAAGTCCATTGTTCGATAAAGTTGTGATCAATCTGGACAAAGAATATTACTCCGGTAAAACATTTACTATCAAAGCCAATAACAATTCCAAATCAAATGTTTATATCCAAAAGGCAACCCTGAACGGAAAACCATTCAATGGTTTAAAAATCTCACATGCTGATTTAATAAAAGGAGGGGTATTAGAGTTAGAAATGGGCCCTGATGGAAATAAGGATTTTGGTAAACAATAAAATTTAAAAAAGATGAGGCACGTACTTAGCATTTAAAAATGATTAAACAATTTTTAACCACAGCACTAATTGCATTGAATGGAAATTTAATTGCGCAAAACATTAATCCGGTTGCACCTGAAGTTATTACATAGGATGCATTTGTATGGAAATCGGAGCCACCAACAGACATTCCGAATGATGTTAGCAAGGTGAGTTGATGCCAACAAACTGTTTTAAATCAAACTCGAAAACAATTATACAATGCGAAATATCAGAGGCATACTAATTTTTAGTTTTTGCATGTTTGCATTGCTGTGCCAGTTTTCTATAGAAAGTTTTGGACAAAATAGTTATCACAAGAAAACATTCTTTGTAATTGACTACGGAGCTGTACCCGATGGAAAAACATTAAACACAAAAGCGATACAAACTGCCATTGATGCGGCTCATGAAAATAATGGAGGAAAAGTAGTTTTTTCAAAAGGATGTTTTTTAACCGGCAGTATTGAAATGAAAAGCGATGTGGAAATTTATCTCGAAGAGGACGCTATCCTTTTGGGAAGTTCAAACCCCGATGATTATAAAGCAATAAATACAGATGGCAGACCCGTATCCCCAAAGCAGGATGACAACTCCCAACTTGCGTTGATATTGGCCTTCAGGGCAAACAACATTTCGCTTTCTGGTAAAGGATTAATTGATGGACAGGGCAGATCGCTGGCTTTGAACATTGATAGTTTGCATCATGCAGGGATTAAAGTTGACCCTAATTACAGTATAAAAAACATGCGGCCCAGTGAAAGGGTGCGACCTAAATTATTTCGCTTTTCCGAATGCAGGCAAGTGAACATATCCAATTTAAAAATTAAGAACGGCGCTTGCTGGGGATTGTCTTTTGAATTGTGTAATAATCTCACCATCAATAATATTTCCTTAACCAACCGTGCTTATTGGAACAACGATGGTATGGATATTACAGACTGCCGCAACGTACGCATAACCGGTTGCGATGTGGATGCTGCTGATGATGGTATCTGCCTTAAGTCATATTATCCCGGCTATTACAACGATAGCATTTACAT
>JBKJSJ010000072.1:0-6659 GCA_046595965.1 Ferruginibacter sp. | reverse complement strand
GGAGAATTTTCAGATTTGCTATGGGCACCCATTTCGGGCATGCTGTTTTATAAATTGTTTGGTGGAAGGATGGGTTTATTTGGAGGTGGCTTTAGCTTCCTGGAAGAGTTGCTGCCCTTTACAGATTTTATTCCCACATTTACCATTGCATGGGCCATAAGGTATTTTGGAAAAAAGGAAGATATACTGGTGAAAATAACCCGATAAGTTATTGTAAGTTAATTTTCTGATTGCTTAAACTATTTGGCAGAAAAGCAATAACCAGTAACTTTATTTTCCATTATGGCTTTTAAACTTAACTCATCTTATGCTCCCGCCGGCGATCAGCCTGCTGCTATTACTGACCTTACAGAAGGAATTGTGAATGGCGAAAAATACCAGACCCTTCTCGGTGTTACCGGTAGCGGTAAAACTTTTACTATGGCCAATGTGATACAAAATGTGCAAAGGCCTACACTGGTTATTACTCATAATAAAACTTTGGTAGCTCAATTATATGGAGAATTTAAACAATTTTTTCCTGATAATGCAGTGGGATATTTTGTTTCTTATTATGATTATTACCAGCCCGAAGCGTATATCCCTACCAGTAATACTTATATAGAAAAAGACCTGAGCATAAATGAGGAACTGGATAAACTGAGGCTGCAAGCCACGGCACAATTACTAAGTGGCCGCAGGGATATAATTGTGGTGGCCAGCGTGAGTTGTATTTATGGTATGGGCAACCCAACCGAATATGAAAACGGTATTATCCGCATTAAGCAGGGGCAAATAATTTCCCGCCAGGGATTTTTGCATGCATTGGTAAACTCTTTGTATCACCGGAGCCAGGGAGATTTTACCAGAGGAACCTTTAGGGTAAAAGGCGATACGATTGATATCAATCTTCCTTATGTAGATTTTGGCTACCGCATTAGTTTTTTTGGAGATGAAATAGAGAGCATTGAAACCCTGGAACTGGCCACCGGCAAACGAATCAGTTCTGTAGAAAATGCTGCTATCTTTCCGGCTAATTTATACATTGCTCCAAAAGATATGCTGGGGCAGGTTATCAGCGAAATACAGGACGAAGCGGGAGCACAGGTAGAATATTTTAAAAAATCGGGCAAATACATAGAAGCGCAGCGCATTGGAGAACGGGTAGAATACGACCTGGAAATGATTCGTGAATTGGGTTATTGTAATGGCATAGAAAACTATTCCCGTTTTTTTGACCGCAGAAAACCAGGAGCAAGACCTTTCTGTTTGCTGGATTATTTTCCCAAAGATTACCTCACCATAATAGATGAAAGTCATCAAACCATTCCGCAGATAAGCGGCATGTATGGCGGCGACCGCAGCCGCAAACTGGTGTTGGTAGATTATGGGTTTCGCCTGCCATCGGCCATGGATAACCGCCCACAAAATTTTCACGAATTTGAGAACCTTACCAATCAAATGGTTTTTGTTTCGGCTACGCCAGGAGATTATGAATTGGATAAATGTGGTGGTGTAGTGGTAGAGCAGGTGGTACGCCCAACAGGCCTGCTCGATCCGCCCATTGAAGTTCGCCCTTCTATAAACCAGATTGATGATTTGCTGGATGCCATAGATGAACGCATAAAAAAAGGAGACAGGGTATTGGTAACAACGCTTACCAAACGCATGGCAGAAGAAATGAACAAATACCTGCACCGTATAAACATAAAAAGTAAATATATACACAGCGAAGTGCAAACCCTGGAGCGGGTAGAAATTTTGAGAGAACTGCGACTGGGTATAATAGATGTATTGGTGGGCGTGAACCTGCTGAGAGAAGGGCTGGATTTGCCGGAAGTTTCTTTAGTAGCTATACTGGATGCAGATAAAGAAGGGTTTCTGCGCAATGAGAGAAGCCTTACCCAAACTGCGGGAAGGGCTGCCCGGAATGTAGATGGCCTCGTAATTTTTTATGCTGATAAAATAACACAGAGCATGCAAAAAACGATGGACGAAACGCAGCGCAGACGGGAAAAACAAATTGAATTTAATACCAAACATGGTATTACTCCCACCACCATTATTAAAACAAAAGAACAGGTATTTGCACAGGGCAGTGTGCTTGATGTAAAAGGATATGACCCCAGCAATCCTTATTCTATCGGGCCAGATGAGGAACTGGTAACTATGGCTGCCGAAGACCAGGAAGAATATAAAACCATTCCAAAAATGGAGAAAGCTATTGGCAAAACAAAAAAAGAAATGGAGAAAGCCGCCAGGGATCTTGACTTTATGGAAGCTGCAAGATTAAGAGATGAGATGTTTAAACTACAGAAAGAATTGGCAGAGATGAAGAAATAAAAGGTGCCCTTTCATTAGGAGATGAAAAGTAACAGTATATTTATATTACGTTTTATAATGATGTCCCTTTTATATCGCCTGGTTTTTAGTATGGTATTTGTAGTTAAAATAAATTCAAAAATTAATCATGTTAGTCTATGCCAAAACTGGCTCTTGTTATTTTACTGAATATTTTCTTTTTGTTTACCAAAGCACAAAGCGTAAATTTTACATACCAATCTGCCAATGGATTATTTTGTGCGCCGGTACCCATCAGCTTTACACAAACCAGTACAGGAAATCCTGTGGGATTTATCTGGAATTTTGGAAACGGGCAAATAAGCAATGCCGCTAACCCAACCATTGTTTATAATACTGCGGGCACTTATACGGTAAAACTTACTGCCATTTATACTACACAGGCATTAGAAATTTCTCAAACAATTGTTATCAACCCGACCATTACTGCTTCTTTAACGGCAGATAGAAATTACATCTGCACAGCAGGGCCTATTAATTTTACTGCTGCCAGTTCAGGCAATATTGCTGCTTATGATTGGAATTTTGGTGATGGTAGCCCGCCTGTGACTGGTAACTCTGCTACAATAAGCCATAACTATTCAGGCATTGGCAGTTATACAGCCACAGTAAAAACTACAGATGTTTCAGGATGCTTTGCTACTGCCTCGTATAATATTATTTTACAAAATCCTCCCATCAATGCATCGGCCTCTCCTGTAAGTGGTTGTATTCCTGCACCCGTAAATTTTAATGCTTTTGTAAACATCCCTGCAGGTAGTTCTGTAACCAACTATAGCTGGAATTTTGGAGATGGCAGCCCTGTAGTAAACACATCCATCAGCAATACATCAAATAATTATACAGCAGTTGGAACTTATATACCAACTCTTTCTATTACTACCTCCGAAGGCTGTACTAATGCTTATACTTATGGTGCCCTGGCTTTTGGCACACCACCCGTAAACCTTATAGCCTATCCTGACAAATCTGTTTATTGCGGATCGGAAACGCCTGTATTTGTTGCCAAAGCTACCAATGCAAATGCTTATACCTGGAATTTTGGTGACGGTACAATTGCTACAGTTTCAGATACCATTACGCAACATTTATATGCTACTTTAGGAAACAAAACAGTTACCGTTACTCCTTATTTTAATGGTTGTGCAGGAGCAGGGGCAAGTTTTCAAATAACCATTCAGGGCGTTATTGCAAGCTTTACAAGTACCAATAGCTGCGTTAATAAAACCAGGTTTAGTTTTACCAATACTTCGCAGGGAAATCAATCAACTATTGTATGGAATTTTGGAGATGGCAGCCCCACCGCATCTTCCATAAATGCAGTGCATACTTATGCTACTCCGGGTGCATTTGTAAGTTCATTAACCATTACAGATAATATAACGGGCTGTAGCAGTTCTTACTTCACTGTTATTTATTCGGGCAACAGTACATTAACCAATCCGGATGTTTCTATCTGCAGAAATGCGCACACTACATTTACGCTAGCCAACAATCAAAACAATAATTCTGCAAGCTACATCTGGTACGTTGTTGGCCTGCCTCTCTTTGCTACCAATAACAAAATACTGGATACTACAGCGGGCATACTTGGAAATTTTTCCTCCAATTTTGTAGTGGTTGATAATGGACCACGATACTGCCCGGATACCATTTATTTAAATCACCCGATATTAGTAAGAGGGCCCGATTTAAGTTTTACTTCGCCCGCAAGTATTTGCTTTAATAATATTTACAATCCTGTAAATACTTCCAAATCATTTATACCTGCCGATAGTATAAAACTCTGGTACTGGAATTATGGGTTTGTTTCCACAAATGATACTATTTTTCAACCAGCTCCTTTCAGTTTTCCTTACCCCGGGAATTTTAATATAAAACTTGTAGCAAAAGATAATAAAGGCTGCATAGATAGTTTATCTAAAACGCTTACTGTAAATCCCATTCCTTTTTTGCAAATTATTCCAGCCAATGATACCTTGTGTTTTGGCCAGTCTGATAGCTTAATTGCATTTCACAGCGACAGCCTTTTATGGTCGCCTGCAGGGGCGGTGCCCTGCACAACCTGCGATACAATCCTTGTAAATCCTGCCAGTACTTCACAATATATTGCTACTGCCAAAAATATTTTTAACTGCACGGTTAAAGATACTGCCCTGGTAACGGTGTACAAACCTTTTACAGCCCTACCTGTAGCAAGCCCGGTTTTTATCTGCCTGAACGAAAAGGTAACCATCAACGTTAGTCCACCTAATAAAATGATTACCTGGTCGCCCGCTACAGGATTATCGGCTGCTAATATTTACAATCCTACAGCATCGCCTGCAGCCAGTACAACCTATACTGCCACACTGGTAGATTCTGTTGGATGCTTTACCAGCAAGGCTTCTGTAGTTGTAAATATAAAATCTGCAGCTACGGTAAATGCTGGCCCCGATAAAATTTATCCTTATAATTTTCCTTTTACTATAACCCCTGTTTACGGCAATAATGTTGCATCCTATTTGTGGACACCTGCTGCTACGCTTAGTTGTACGGACTGTGCTTCACCATCTGGGATAGCTTTACAATCTCAAACTTACATCATTAATGTAACCAGCGATAGCGGTTGCATTGCAAAAGATAGTATAACAATTTTTGTAGAATGCAAATATGCAAACCTGCTGATGCCTTCTGCTTTTACCCCCAATAATGATTTTAATAACGACCGGTATTATCCTATTGCCAGGGGTATTCGCCAAATAAAAAGATTCGCCATTTTTAACCGCTATGGCCAGCTTGTTTTTGAAGCAAAAAATTTTTCTCCCAATGACCGTTCCTTAGGATGGGATGGAAGATTTAAAGGTGCCGAAGCCTCTATAGATACCTATGTTTATATGCTGGAAGCCGTTTGCGATCTCGGTGGTATTATTATAAAAAAAGATTCTTTTATTTTACTCAGGTAAAATTTTAAGGGGAGGAAATTATACAGCCAAGTGGTCGTGCAAATATTCTTTATTTGTTCGTTTATGTATGGCATAATAATTTTCTTAAATCGGGGCAATAAGTATATACTGAATTAACTATCCATCTTCTCTGGCCGCATCATTGGAAAAAATAAAACATCTTGTATAGAATGCTGATTGGTTAACAACATCGCTATACGATCTATTCCAAAACCAATTCCACTTGTCGGAGGCATACCATATTCCAATGCTCTTAAAAAATCATGATCTATAAACATGGCTTCGTCATCTCCCCGTTCCATTAATTTGGTTTGTTCTTCAAAGCGTTCCCGCTGTTCCAATGGATCATTCAATTCGCTGTATGCATTGGCAATTTCTTTTCCATTACACATCAGTTCAAAACGCTCTACCAGTCCGGGTTTATTGCGGTGCTTTTTGGTAAGCGGGCTCATCTCTACCGGGTAGTCGGTAATAAAAGTGGGTTGGATATAATTGCCTTCGCATTTAGCACCAAATATTTCATCAATCAGTTTACCCTTGCCCCATTTTTCATCTGCGTGTATGCCTAACTGTTTGCAGGTGGCCCTTATTGCATCTTCATCCATTTCGCTTATATCAAACCCGGTAAATTCTTTTATAGAATCATACATGGTTATTCTTTTGTAGGGAGCTTTAAAATCTATTTCTTTATCGCCCACTAATACTTTAGAGTTACCGTTGGTAGCAATGGCAGCTTTCTCCAGCATTTGTTCTGTGGTATCCATCATCCATACATAATCTTTATATGCCACATAAAATTCCAGCACAGTAAATTCAGGATTGTGTGTTCTGTCCATTCCTTCATTCCTAAAATTACGGCTGAATTCATACACCCATTCAAAACCACCTACAATCAATCTCTTCAAATAGAGCTCATTGGCAATACGCATATACATAGGCACATCCAATGCATTATGATGTGTGCCAAAAGGTTTTGCCGCAGCACCACCTGGTATTATCTGCAGCACAGGTGTGTCTACTTCAAGTGCGCCCCGTTCGTTTAAAAACTCCCGAATGGCATTTACCATTTTTGTGCGCTTAATAAATACTTCTTTCACACCGGGATTTACTATCAGGTCTGCATACCGCTGGCGGTACCGGAATTCCGGATCGGTTACTTCATCAAAAGTTTCGCCTTCTTTTTCTCTTACAACCGGTAATGGTTTTAATGATTTTGATAACAGGGTAAACTCATTTACATGCACAGATGTTTCACCGGTTTTGGTAGTAAATACATAACCTTTTATGCCGATGATATCACCCAGGTCCAACAGTTTTTTCCAAACGTTTTGGTACATGCTTTTATCTTCGCCGGGGCATATATCATCCTGTTTT
>JBKJSJ010000447.1:0-7776 GCA_046595965.1 Ferruginibacter sp. | reverse complement strand
TTGTTTTTCATATTTGTTGCGCCTTTCTAAATCTATATCTCTCAGGTCAATGGTAAAACTCACTTCTTCTGCAATAATATTTCTGCTGGCAGGAAACACATTCATGGTAGCTACTGTGCCTACTGTGGGAGCACCGGGCACCTGTGTTACAATTTCATTTAAAGCCACCGTAATTTCTGCTGCACCCAGCAACGCATCTTTTCGCAAGGGCATAGGCACCGATCCTGCATGACCCGCCATGCCTTTTAATTTTACGCTAAGCCATAGTGGGCCTGAGATGCCCGACACAACACCTATAGGTTTATTGCCAATATCCAATACAGGACCCTGCTCAATGTGCAATTCTAAAAAACAAAAAATGCTGCCGGGTTTATATTCGGAGTCTTTAAATTTTGTAATATCGCAACCAAAATCTTTTAAAGCCTGTTCTCTAGTAATGCCATCCTTATCTGAACGCTGCAACTCCCCTTCTTCCAGTTTTGCCAAAATTCCTCTTGACCCAAACAATCCTTTATTAAACCGCCAGCCTTCTTCATCTGCAAATGAAATTACTTCTATGCTTCTTGGGTGCTGCATTTTATTTTCCGAAATTGTTTTTACAACTTCTATTGCACAGAGCACTCCGGCTACACCATCAAACCTTCCACCATAAGGTTGAGAATCCAGGTGAGAACCCATCATTAAAACAGGCAGGTTGGCATCGGTGCCATCCAATCTTCCGATAAGGTTTCCAAAATTATCAATATGTGTTTTCATACCTGCTTCCTGCATCCAGGATGCGGCCAATTGAAAACCTTCTTTTTCTAAAGCAGTATGAGCAGGGCGGCAGGTGCCTGTTTCTCCAATTTTGCCAATGAGGCTCATGGCTTCAAAATGCTGCTGCAGGCGGGTTGCATTTATCTTCATTGCTTACAATTTTTTTATAGAAATAATTTTAATGGGCGGTTCAAAATTTTCGCCATCGCTTTTTTTATTCTGTATTTGCCGGGCCACTTTCATTCCTTTAAATACTTTTCCAAAAGCTGCATACCCAAGGCCATCGTAGTTTCCTCCACTGCTGCTGTCAAACTGCTGCTGATCGCCAATGCAAATAAAAAATTCTGAAGTGGCAGATCCAGGTGTGGTGCGTGCCATAGATATGGTGCCACTTACATGCGATAAGCCTGTTTGTTTAGGCGATTCATGCTCAATGCTTTTTAATTGAGATTGTGCGGTTGAATTTGTTTTAAATATGCCTCCTTGTATGAGACCGCTATTATATTCTTCCGGCACATTGTCATTTTTTAACACCCGGTAAAAAGAAGATTTTTTAAATAGACCAGCATCAATATTGGTTAAAAATGCTGTTACTGTTTTTGGTGCTTTTTCAGGATAGAGTTCTACTTCAATATCACCATATTCTGTTTCAATAATAATATGCGGGTCTTTGTAATTTTTTTGAGTGCAGGAAAAAATGAGGAAAGATAATATAAAAAGGAGGCATTTATACATGGAAGCAAATTAGTGTTTTTGTATGTTGTTTTTTTAAGCGGGCAGAAATGAAGAACCTGTTAAGTAATAATAGTCAATTTAGATTTGACCTTTTCTTGTAAAACTTTTTTTATCTTTTGGAGTAAAGGTAAGATGCTCTCATAATTATTATCCAAAACATTTATCACGATAAAACCAATGGAGTATAAAGCCAGGTTTTGTTGAAATTGAAGATTTTTATCAGAAGTTATCAGGTAATCAAATTAATCTTCTTGCATCGCATTGATTAGGTCGCCATTTTCTAAAGCATTCCACTTTTTATCATAGACTGTATATATTTCACACACATCCCTTAAACGATGTTTGATCTTTACAGGTAAATTTTCATCAAGCAGTACCTTGTACATATTCAGAAGATTGAAAATTTAATAACTTTTCAAAATGATCTAAAACCTGGATGGCATGATCTTTTTCTACTGAAGGAAAATCATTTAGAAAATCATTTATAGAATGACCTGCTTTTAAATAGTCGAATAAATTTTTGATTGGAACCCTGGTATTTGTAAATACAGGTTCTCCGCTTTGAATCTTTGCTGATATTGTAATTGGATGAGTCATGCTTTATGCTGTCAAAGTTATGAAATACTATTATAGACAAAGAACTTCAAAAAAATCTTTATTCAACGAATGATACCAAAGGAGCAACAGATCCCCGTGTTTTGGGATAACAAGATCAATGATCATTCAATGGCAGCCCTCTCTTTTGAAACTCAACCCAGTTAAGGTATTCCGGTGCTACCCTATGTTCTTCCATGGTAATACAATCATTAACGGGGCATACCAATTGGCAGAGATTGCAACCCACACACTCTTCTTCTTTAATGGTATAAGTGTTGTAAGGATTGCCAGGTATTAAATTGATGGACTGGTGCGATGTGTCCTCGCAGGTGATAAAACATAGACCGCAGTGAATGCATTTATCCTGGTTTATTTTGGCAATATGATGATAGTTTATATCCAGGTCTTCCCAGTGCGTAATGGTATTTACCGACTTGCCAATAAAATCTTCCAGGGTATTAAAACCTTTTTCATCCATCCAGTTGCTCATGCCTTCGCAGAGGTCTTCTATAATACGGAAACCATGTGTCATAACGGCGGTGCATACTTGCACATTGGATGCGCCGAGCAACAAAAACTCTACTGCATCTTTCCAGGTGCTTATGCCACCAATACCGGAGACGGGAACTTTTTTGGTAATTTCGTTTTGTGCAATAGTGGTTAAAAATTTTAATGCTATTGGTTTTACTGCCGGGCCGCAATAACCACCAAACACACTCTTGCCGGCCACATAAGGATTGGGCACAAGCGTATTTAAATCTACTCCCGTTACCGATTGAATCGTATTGATAAGCGACAGTGCATTGGTGCCGGCTTCTACCACTGCTTTTCCGGTGGGCACTACAGAATGCACGTTGGGTGTGAGCTTGGTAATAACCGGGATAGTAGCTTTTTCCATCACCCACTCTACTACCATTTTTGCAATCGCAGGATCCTGGCCCACGGCTGCACCCATACCACGTTCCGTCATTCCATGCGGACAACCAAAGTTTAATTCAAAACCATGTGCGCCTGTGTCTTCACATTTTTTTATGAGTTCGTGCCAACTGTTTTTATCATTGTCTGCCATCAATGAAACCACCATGGCTCTATCTGGAAATAAACGGATGCATTCTTTTATTTCATTTAAGTTTAACTGCAGTGGCCTGTCGCTGATGAGTTCGATATTATTAAAACCCATTACTCTTTGCCCCCCATAATCAACAGCAGAATATCTTGAAGAAACATTTTTTACCTGGCTGCCCAAAGTTTTCCAAACTACGCCGCCCCAGCCGGCTTCAAAAGCACGGAGCACATTATATTTTTTATCTGTTGGCGGCGCACTTGCCAACCAAAAAGGGTTGGGAGATTTTATGCCCAGGAAATTTGAAGTTAAATTTGCCATTTTTCTAAAATTTCACGCCAAGACGCCAAGGGGCGAAGAAGCAAAGATTTATAATTTATTTACTATGCGGTGAATACCATCCTTTATAAGATTTACATTAAAATTTATTAACAACCCCAACTTGATGTCAGTCAATTTTAAATATGTTTGTACTTGCTTATAATGAAGAGGTGCAAGAGCTTCAATCGATTTCAATTCTACAATCACTTTGTTATCTATAATTACATCTGCCCTAAAACCTATTTCCATTTGAATGGCTTCATGTACCAATGGTATTGCTTTTTGTCTTGCAAAAGAAATCCCAGTTTTGGCCCACTCATAGCAAAATATTTCTTCATAGACTGATTCAAATAATCCTGGTCCGTATTTGTAATGTATGCGAAAACAAATATCAACTACCAATTTTGAAATATCGTTTTCATTTAACATAAAATATTTAAAAAGAGTTTTAAGCAAGCCAAGTCAAGAGAAACTTTGCGTCTTTTCAACTTTGCACCTTTGCGTGAAAAATGTGTTTTAAAATCGCTGCTGCCCCATCCTTGCCTGCCTGCACGGCATCTACCACTTCTTTACCGCCATTCACTGCATCGCCACCTGCAAACACTCCTTTAATATTTGTTGCACAATTATTAATAACAACCTTGCCTTTATTATTCATTATCCCATTATCAATTATCAATTGTTCAAAAGGCATTTGGCCTGCGGCTTTAATAACCATGTCAACATTTAATGAAAATGTTTCGCCGGTTTCTTCGGGGCTTCTTCTGCCGCTTGCATCGGGTTTGCCCAATTGCATAACGTTGCAAATGATTTGGGTTACTTTTCCATCCACCCCTTTCAATGCTGCCGGTGCAGCCAGCCAGATTATTTTACAACCATCCAGCATCGCAATATCCAATTCATGTTGGGTGCAGGGCATTTCTTCCTGTGTTCTTCTGTAGAGCATGGTTACTTCTTGTGCGCCCAGGCGTTTTGCCTGTGTGGCTGCATCAATAGCCGTCATGCCCATACCAATTACAGCAACATTATCACCCACAGGTATTGTAGGAAAACCTTTATCTCTTAAATCGTAAATAAATTCTATCGCATCTTCCACACCTTCTAAATCTTCGCCGGGAATATCTAATTGCCTTGCCAAACCCACACCAATACCGAGATATACAGCATCATAGTTTTTTTGGAGGTCAGCCAGGGAAATATTTTTTCCTAATTCCCGGTTGTATTTAATTTCTATTCCGCCGAGTGATAAAATATAATTTACTTCGTCTTCACAAAACTGTGGTGTTACTTTGTAGGCTGCAATGCCATACGTCATTAATCCGCCACCTTTGTTTTCTTTTTCATAAATCGTAACATCAATGCCTTCCCTTGATAAAACATGAGCACAACTTAATCCTGCAGGCCCGGCACCTACGATGGCAACTTTGTTTCCTGTTGATTTTTTTCTTTCAAATAATTGCCAGTTATTTTTCATCGCTATTTCAGTGGAATAGCGTTGCAGTTTAGCAATAGGAATGGGTGGCTCGTCCATTAAATTAAATACGCAACTGCCTTCGCATAATTTTTCTACCGGGCAAACTTTGCTGCAGCCGGCTCCCATAATGTTGGATAAAAAAATGGTGTGTGCACTGCCTTTAATATTATCGGTAACAATTTGTTTGATGAATTTAGGCACATTAATTCCGGTAGGGCAACTTTTAATGCAGGGTGCATCGTAACAAAATAAACAACGGTTGGCTTCAACCTGGGCTGCGTTATACGTTTCAAACGGCGGATGTATATCGCTGAATTTTTCGGCGTATTGTTCTTTTGTTAGTCTATTATTTTTGATCATTGGTTCTAATTTATTTTCACGCAAAGCAAAAAAGATTGCAAAGTCGCAAAGTCTTATGTTTTACTTAATTTTTTTTTGCGGCTTTGCGTGAAAACTATAATTCTGTCAACTTACCATAAGTTTCGGGTCTCCTATCTCTGAAAAACTGCCACACACTTCTTACTTCTTCAATCATATCCAAATCAAAATCGGCAATTAATAATTCATCTTTGTCTTCGCTGGCCTGTGCAAAAATTTGTCCACGTGGATCAACAAAATAACTGCTGCCATAAAATTTGCCGAGGTTCCAGGGTTTTTCTTCACCCACACGATTGATGCAACCCATAAAATATCCGTTAGCTACTGCATGCGCAGGTTGCTCCAGCTTCCATAAATATTGTGAGAGGCCGGCAACAGTTGCAGATGGATTGTAAACGATCTCTGCTCCATTCAATCCTAAACACCTGGCACCATCAGGGAAGTGACGGTCGTAACAAATGTACACGCCCACTTTAGCATACCTGGTTTGAAACACAGGATAGCCAAGGTTTCCAGGCTTAAAGAAAAACTTTTCCCAAAAACCTGAGGTATGCGGAATATGATTTTTTCTGTACTTGCCAAGATAAGTTCCATCAGCATCTATCACCGCAGCAGTATTGTATAAAACACCAGCCTGTTCTTTTTCATACACCGGAACAATGATAACCATGTTGTATTTTTTAGCGTACGTTGCCATCAGCTCTGTTGTAGGACCAGGCACTGACTCTGCACTTTCGTACCATTTTTTATCCTGCCCCGGACAGAAGTAAGGCGTGTTAAAGATTTCCTGTAAACAAAGAATCTGTACTCCCTTTTTTCCAGCTTCTTCAATTAATGGAATATGTTTTTGCACCATAGCATCAACAATTTCTTTGATCGTTCCTTCGCCTTCTGTTTTGGGTAAGGACATTTGGATCAACCCCGATTTAATAATTCTTGCCATAGATTTTGTTTTTAGTTTTCACGCAAAGCAAAAAAGGTAGCAAAGTAGCAAATCTTATGTTTTACTTTTTTTTTCTTTGCACCTTTGCGAGACAATTAAATTACTTGAGAAACTTTATTTCGTTTTATAAATTTACCAAATCCTTTTTCAATTTTACATTCATTATTTTCAATGGCAATAATTCCACGCAATACAACAGTTTTTACTTTACCTGTCACTTCCCAACCTTCATAACCACTGTAATCTACATTCATATGATGCGTTGCTGCTGAGATGGTATGTTTTTCATGAGGATCAAAAATTACAATGTCTGCATCGCTGCCCACCGCAATGGTTCCCTTGCGGGGAAACATGCCAAATATTTTTGCAGGATTGGTGCAGGCTACCTCAACATATTTATTTAGTGTGATTTTATTTTTTGCAACGCCTTCACTGAATAATAATTCCATACGGTTTTCTATTGCCGGATGCCCGTTGGGTATTTTACTAAAATCATCTTTGCCCATTAATTTCTGTTCCCAATTAAAAGGACAATGATCTGTTGCCACCACCTGTACCAAACCTTGATTTATTCCTGCCCATAAAGTTTGTTGATCTTTCTTTTCTCTCAGCGGCGGACTCATTACCCATTTGGCGCCTTCAAAATTATTTTCATACAACGATGCATCTAAAATTAGATATTGAATGCAGGTTTCTACAAAAACTTTTTGATTTCTTTTTGTGGCATTGCGTACGGCGTTTAATGCACCTTCGCAAGTGAGGTGAACAATATAGCCCGGGCAACCGGTATAATTACTCATATCCACAAAACGTTCGCTGGCTTCTGCTTCGGTTACTTCTGGTTGAGAAAGATAATGATAGAGCGGAGAAAGTTTTCCTTCGCCACGATGTTTTTGGGTAAGGTAATCAATCATGTCCCCATTGGTAGCATGCACATTTATTAAACCACCGTGTTTTTTAACTTCTTCCATCAGGCCAATCATCTGGCGGTCATCTATCATTAATGCGCCTTTGTAGGCCATAAACGTTTTAAAAGAAGTGATGCCTTCTTTTTCTATAAAATCTTTTATCTCTGTTTTTGTTTCGTCATTAAAATCGGTAACAGCCATGTGAAAACTATAATCGCCAACACAATTATTATCGCTCCTGCTTTTCCATTCATCCAATGCGGCATGCAAACTATTACCTTGTTTTTGTAAAATGAAATCTATTACCATAGTGGTACCGCCAAACAATGCGGCTCTTGTGCCCGTTTCGTAATTGTCGGAGGAGTAGGTGCCCATGAAAGGCATATCCAAATGTACATGCGGATCTATTCCACCGGGGAAAACTAATTTGCCAGAGGCATCAATTACTTTATCTGCCTTGTCAGATAAGTTTTTTCCGATGGTTTTTATAGTTTCACCTTCTATAAAAATATCTGCTACATAATTATCTGTAGCAGTAATGATGTTTGCGTTTTTGATTAAGATACTCATAGCATAATCTATTTCTTTGATTGACTTCCTG
>JBKJSJ010000444.1:0-3933 GCA_046595965.1 Ferruginibacter sp. | reverse complement strand
CAGCTTATTAAAACTAAATTATAATTACAACCCCGTCTTACCGTCCCTGATTGCACCTTTTTTGCCACGATTCTTTTTCTCCCACTCCAGCATTTCGGGGGTTTTATCTGCTTTTTTCTTTGGGCTAATGCCTGCAGTAACCACAGGCTTGGGCGCATTAGGATTTACAAGATTATTTCGTTCCCATTGTTCTGTTTTTATTAAGCGCCCGGTTCCGGGGTCAAAATAACGCCACTCTCCCTGCTTTACACTGTACTGCTCGGCCTTTACTATTTTAAATTCTATTACCTCATTGCTTCCGGTGCCATACACAGCAATAGTATCAAAGGGAGCATCAGGATCATAACCTCGCCAGTTTTCTTCCAATACCAATTCACCCAGGTAAGTATAGTATTGCTGCAGTCCATTTTTTCCGCCTCTTTTAAAATTTTCCATTGCTATTATATCTCCTTCCAGGCTATACCTGCGCCAAACACCTTCTTTTTCACCATTTTTAAAAACACCTTCTTCTTCATATCCGGGCTCACCCCGCAATTCTTCTGTTCGTATTACCCACTTACCCTGTTTTACACCTTTTATAGAAACGGCATTAATAGTATCTCCCCTACTGTTTATCTTAAAAGTTTTGTATTGCGCTGCTGCATTTTCGGTAAAGAAAAAGAGGGCTATTGTTATGAGCAGCAATTGCTGTATTTTTAAATTTTTCATTATCAAAAATTAATTTTTTATCCTGTTATGATACAACAAAATAAGTTGGCTTTTATTGCCCTCAAATTTACATTAATACTACTTTGTATAAATGTTAATAATACAATGGCCCAGGTAAAACCCTCTACCCAAACAGAAAGAGAGGCCGGCATAAAAAACAGAAAATTACTAGACGATAATGTACTCCTTAAAAATATTAAATTTCGTAATATAGGCCCTTCGGCCATGAGTGGACGTGTGGTAGATGTAGATGTAAATCCTGCTGACCCTACAGAATTTTATGTGGCGTATGCAAGTGGTGGATTGTGGTACACAAAAAACAATGGCCAAAGTTTGATTCCTATTTTTGAAAAAGAAAATGCTTACAGCATTGGAGATGTAGCCGTAAACTGGAACAATAGAACCATTTGGATAGGCACAGGTGAAAGCAACAGCAGCAGAAGTTCTTATGCTGGCAATGGCATTTATAAAAGTACGGATACAGGTAAAACCTGGCAATACGTTGGGCTAAATCAAACACAACATACAGGAGAAATTATTTTACACCCTACTGATGCTAATATCGTATGGGTGGCAGCTATCGGGCATTTATACAGTCCCAATAAAGAGCGGGGCGTTTTTAAAACCACCGACGGCGGCAAAACCTGGAAGCATACTTTGATGATTGATGAAAATACAGGCGTAATTGAAATGGACATTAACCCAAAAAATGCTGACGAACTTTATGCATGTGCATGGCATCGTACCAGGAGTGCATGGAATTTTGTGGAAGGAGGAAAAACTTCGGGCATTTATAAAAGCACAGATGGCGGCAATAACTGGAAACTTATTACAACCGCAGCTTCTGGTTTCCCCGGTGGAGAAAAAATAGGAAGAATTGGTGTAGCCGTATGTGCTGCAAATCCTTCTATCCTTTATGCAACCGTAGATAACCACAATAACAGGCCCGATACTGCACAGAAAAAAACAGACAGCAATTATGTGCTGGCCAATTTCAGGGGAATAACAAAAGAAAATTTTTTATTACTTGATGACAAAAAATTAGACAGCTTTTTAATAAAAAATGATTTCCCCGAAAAATACACGGCATCTTCAGTAAAAAAATTAATCAGCAGCGACTCTATTAAACCTACTGCAATATTTGATTATCTATTCAATGCTAACCAGGCATTGTTTGACACCCCGGTAATTGGTTGCGAAGTTTACAGGAGCGATGATGCAGGCCTCCATTGGAAAAAAGTGAACAGCAAGGGCTTGAATTTGTACAACACTTATGGATATTATTTTGGAGAAATATTGGTAGCTCCTGATGATGAAAACAAAGTGCTGATAATGGGATTTGATATAGAACTAAGTACCGATGGAGGAAAAACATTTACCTCGAAAGATAAAGTTTCTACCCACCCAGACTGGCATGCCTGCTGGATAAATCCGCTAAACAATAATCATTGGGTAGCTGGTAATGATGGTGGCTGCAATGTTACTTACGATAATGGCGATCATTGGTTTAAAGCCAATACACCTTCAGTGGGGCAGTTTTATAATATTGCTGCAGACAATGCAAAACCTTATAATGTGTATGGCGGCCTGCAGGATAACGGCGTATGGTATGGCCCTTCTACAGCAAAAGAGACCGACCAGTGGAATTATGAAAACCCTTACCCCTGGAAAAGAATCGGTGGCGGCGATGGTATGCAGACACAGATAGACCTACGGGATAACAAAACACTCTACAGTGGTTTTCAATTTGGTTTTTACAGCCGTAAAAATACTGATGGAGGAAGAGGCCTTTCAATTCATCCAATGCACAACCTGGGTGCAGAAGCTTTTCGTTACAACTGGCAAACACCTATACTCCTAAGCAGGCACAACCAGGATATTTTGTATTATGGCAGCAATCGTTTTCACAGAAGTATGAATAATGGAGAAACATTTGAAACCCTGAGTGCCGATCTTACCAACGGAAAAAAAGAAGGTGATGTACCCTTTGGTACCATTACATGCATCAGCGAATCTCCATTAAAATTTGGATTGATCTATATTGGTACCGATGATGGCAATATACAGGTAAGTAAAGATGGCGGCTATACATGGGCGTTAGTAAACAAAAAACTTCCGGCTGGTTTATATGTAAGCCGCATAAGGGCATCGCAGCACAAAGAAGCAAGAGTATATGCTACCATGAATGGATACCGCAATGACAATTTTAAAGCATATATTTTTGTAAGCGAAGACTTTGGTTATTCATGGAAAGCACTTGGCCAGGACCTGCCTGCTGAGCCGGTAAATGTAATTGCAGAGGATAATAAATTTGAAGATATTCTTTATGCAGGCACTGATAACGGGCTTTATACTTCCTTTAACAGGGGAAACAGTTTTATGAATATGAATCATCAAATACCCAACGTTCCCATTCATGACCTGTTAATTCAAGCCCGTGAAAATGAACTGGTAGTAGGCACACATGGAAGAAGTATTTACATTACAAAATTAGATGAAGTGCATAAAATATTTGACGCTTTTAAAAATAATGTGCATTAAAATTTTCAGTATCACATTTTATTTAGAAACTTCTGAATTTATATCAAATGCTTTCGTTTTTAATTTAAAAAAAATGCCGTATGCACACAAAATAAATCTGCCAATCTGTAGCAAAAAAAATAACCATGAAAGATTATAAAAATTATTACATCATAGGAGCACCTCCTCAGGAAGTGTATATAGCATTAACCAATCCTGCTACCATTCAATTATGGAGCGGCGATCCGGCAGAAATGAGCACTGAACCCGGCAGCGAATTTTCTCTGTGGGAAGGCAGCATCGTGGGGAAAAATATTTCTTTTGAGGCTGGCAAAAAAATAGTGCAGCAGTGGTATTTTGGTGAACTGGAACCAGCATCCATTGTTACCATCATCTTGCATGCACACAAGCAGGGCACGTCTGCAGAACTGCGCCACAGCATTATTCCAGACGAAGAATATGATGCTATTGCAGATGGATGGAACGAATCATATTTTGGTAGCCTCATCAATTTTTACGAAGATTAAAAGCCGCTCATTTTAAATAATATGATTTCATTGCACCTACTAAAATTTCTGCGTTTACCCGGCTCCGTATTACAGATAGTAAAGCAACTAAACACACAAAAGAATTTTATAAAAAAACATATTGCTCCCTTGTTGACAGATGCCCGGCAGCAAAATGATGGCTCGCTCAATGAAACTG
>JBKJSJ010000324.1:0-6999 GCA_046595965.1 Ferruginibacter sp. | reverse complement strand
AACGAATAAAATTTAATGCAAATCTTTTCTTAACTGGTTTGCTGTTTTGCTGCTTCCATCATGACTCCATCCCGGAGGCATAAGTAAATATTTGATGCGGGTTAAAAAAGAAGTATTCTTTTGCAGGTCGGAAGCTAAACTTTTCCATTCATGAAAAACAATATTTAATGGGTTGCCGTCATTTTCTATAGATTTAGTTAGACCGTATTTTACGGGGTCTGTTTCCAGTTCCTGCTGAAATGTGCCAAATAATTTATCCCAGATGATAAGACACATTCCCATGTTTTTATCGAGGTAGCGGATATTGCTGGCATGGTGAACCCGGTGATGGCTGGGGCTTACAAAGAAAATTTCAAACCATTTGGGCATTTTTTTTATGTATTGTGTGTGCACCAGTATGCCATAGGTTTGTGTGAGCGAATACATGAATACAATATCCAATGGATGAAAACCCATGAATGCAATGGGTATAAAATAAATAAACCTATATACGGGTTGAAAAACAGAAGAGCGAAAACCGGTAGTTAAATTAAATTCCGGGGATGAATGATGCGTTACATGCACAGCCCAAAAAAGCCGGCAGTGGTGTTCTATAAAGTGTTCTAAATAAAAAGCAAGATCCTCCAGGATAAATAACAGCAGCCAATAGATATAAATATTTTCAATTGTAAAAAACCTTTGGTCATAACACCACATCATCACCCCTACATAAAACAAACCCCTCAAAGCAACATCTAATCCAGCATTTAGCAGAGTTAAATAAATATTTTGCAAAGTACTTTTAAAGGAATAAAAATGTTTTTCCTTCCAGTTGCTCAGTATAATTTCTGCCACTATTAAAACTGAATACAAGGGAATGGAAAATAAGAGCATCAATGTTTCCCTGGAAGAATGCATACCTTATTTAATTATTCGTTTATTATAATTAGTTAGCTACGGTGGTAGAGTAAGCTGCGGAGCAAAACAAGTTTACACAATACAGCAAATAGTTGCTTATTAAAAAAAGCATCTCCATTAAATATTTACTATCTACTACCTTAAACCAGCATGATTTCTTTTTCTTTGGCAGCAAGATGTTTTTCAACAAGGGAAATATGCCGGTCGGTAATGGTTTGCACTTCTGCTTCGGCATCTTTTCCGGCATCTTCGCTCAAGCCATCTTTCTGCAGTTTTTTTATATCTTCTATAGCTATTCTTCTAATATTGCGGATAGATACCTTACCTTGCTCGCCTTCTCCATTGCATCTTTTTACCATTTCTTTTCTTCTTTCTTCTGTTAGTGGAGGAAGAAAAAGACGGATGCTGATGCCATCGCTCTGGGGATTGATGCCAATGTTGGCAGCTATGATGGCTCGCTCAATTACTGAAAGCATATTTTTTTCCCAGGGTTGCACCGAAATGGTACGGGCATCCAATGCCGTTACATTTGCTACCTGGTTTATAGCAGTGGGAGAGCCGTAATAATCTGCCATAATACCATCAAGCATATTAGGGCTGGCTTTTCCTGCACGAATTTTTACCAATTCAGCTTCCAGGTGGTTAATGGCTTTGCTCATAGAGTTGGCAGCTTCCTGAAGTATGTTTTTTAATTCTTCTTCCATATATATAGTTATTGGTTGCAAATCTATAAAAATCTGTTGTTATACAGATATAGATTTACAGATAAACCAATATTACCGTAAAAAGATGAGGAAAAAATTAATCAACTTCCACAGATTCGGGAACGAGACCCAGAATTTTATGAGTTTTTATCATTTCTGTTTCAGCCTTGGGATGAACATACGTTTGCCTGATTCTCTGGCGCAGAAAATATACATAGCTAATAACGCTGAGAGCACTACAAAGTAAAATACCTACTACCAAGGTGGTGCCAAGGCTTCTTAATAAATATGCCATGGCAATAAATAAAATATTAATAGCCACACAACTGATCGTAATTTTTCTGTGAGAAAACCCGAGGTCTAATAAAAAATGATGAACATGATTTCTATCGGGGCTAAATGGAGAGCGGCGGTCTAAAATGCGTAAACCAAATACCCGCAGGGTATCAAATAATGGCACAATAAGAATAGCGAAACCAATAGCAGGAGAAGCTTCTAAAGGAAATCCGCCTGCGCCGGTTGAATTAATAAATTTAATTACAAGAATAGAGTTAATCAATCCCAGGAGTAGCGATCCGGTATCGCCCATGAATATTTTAGCAGGGGAAAAATTATAGATTAAAAAGCTAAGAATACTACCAGTCATTGCAAATGCCATGACTGCATATGGAATCTGGCCAATAAAATAAAAATATACTCCAAAAATAAGTGTGGTTAAAAAGCCAAGGCTTCCTGCCAGACCATCAATTCCATCTATCAAATTAAAAGAATTGGTAATAACAATTATAGTAAAAAGAGATAAAAAGATGCTTCCAAACCTCGATATTTCGTAGATACCCAGGAATCCATGCATGTTTGTTATTTGCACACCAGCAAAATTTATAAGAATTCCGGCAGCTATTAACTGACCCACAAATTTTTTACTGGCAGATATAACTAAAATATCGTCTTTTAAACCCAGGAAAAAAATAACTACAGAAGCAGCTACAAAATATTGTAATTCTACAGCTAAAGAGGCAGGGGTGCCCATAAGGCAGGCTATAATAAAGCCGGCAAAAATTCCTAATCCACCCAATGTGGGGATTACTGTTTTGTGAACTTTGCGTTCATCTGGCTCATCAAATAATTTTTTATCCTTTGCTACCTGTATAATTACAGGTATAGCAAAAAATGTAATCATGAAAGCTAGGGCGGTACTAAGTATAATATTATCCATGCAATAGGTTTAAGTAAACCAGGTGTTTTACAAATGTATTGAATAAGTTTAGTAGAAAGAATTTTTATACTATTTTATTGATCCTACATTGAACTGTTCATAAATTTTTTATCAAATATCCTGCCGCTAAATAACGGATGTTTTATGAACTTATTATTAAATGATGTTATTATTGAATTAATTGTTTTTGCAACTGTTGTGTTTTAAAGTAGGTTTGCACACAAAAAATAATATATCTATAAAACGAATTGTTATGAGTGAACTGAAAGATATTGCCACCCAAATAAGAAGAGATATTGTACGCATGGTACACGCAGTACAGAGCGGACACCCCGGCGGATCGCTAGGTTGCACCGAATATTTTACTGCATTGTATTTTGAGGTAATGAAGCACAACCCTGCATTTACAATGGATGGAAGGGATGAAGACCTTTTCTTTTTGAGTAATGGCCATATATCGCCGGTATTTTACAGTACTCTGTCCCGTAGCGGTTATTTTCCTTTGGCCGAACTCAATACTTTTCGCAAATTAAACAGCCGCCTGCAGGGGCATCCCACTACACACGAGCACCTGCCGGGGGTAAGGGTGGCCAGCGGGTCTTTAGGCCAGGGTATGAGTGTGGCCATAGGTGCAGCGCTTGCTAAAAAGTTGAATAAAGATGAAAGGGTAGTTTATTCACTGCATGGAGATGGAGAACTGGATGAAGGTCAAAACTGGGAAGCCATCATGTTTGCCCCAAATAAAGGAGTAGATAACCTGATAGCTACTATTGATTATAATGGGCAACAAATAGATGGCCCTACCAAAAAAGTAATGGATCTTGGAAACTTACACGCAAAATTTGAAGCATTTGGCTGGCAGGTGATGGAAATGGAAGGCAACGATATAGATGCCGTAGTGGCCGGGTTGAAGCACGCCAAAACATTACTGGGCAAAGGAAAACCAGTAGTAATTCTTATGAAAACCATTATGGGTAAGGGGGTCGATTTTATGGAAGGCTCTCACGAATGGCATGGGATATCACCCAATGATGAGCAGTTAAAAAATGCATTGGCACAGTTGCCGGAAACTTTGGGGGATTATTAAAAGAGGCTCCTGACCTTCTTGCCATGAAGAATTTCGGGGTGGAAGGGAATCTGAGATTGAACATATTTTACAAAAGCAGCAATTTGATGATTGCTGCTTTTGTAATGATGGGGAATAGTTGTTCAATAATTTATTAATATGATGTTTGAAGAATAAATGTTTGATAATGGTAAGAAGTGCTGCCCCTTCAAATTAAACTCATTTCCTTTTCCCTTCTACTTTTGTAGAAGCTGCAGAAGGCGGATGAGGTAGGAGAAAGAGGAAGGGGGTAAGGTTATAAATGGGGTGAGATGACTTCTTATCTCAACTCTATCGGTTGCCTGGCCGCTTTAAATGCAGGTACTGCCGAGGCAAGCAAAGCAATAGCTGCAGCAGTGCCAGCTACAAGTATAAAATCTGTGGCAACTAATTTTACAGGGAAGTAGTCAATTAAAAAAGATCCACCCTCAAGTTTAATCAGTTTAAATTTCAACTGAAGCAGGCAAATGATTACTGCCATAAAGATGCCACTGGCAGCTCCAATAAACCCCAGCAGCAAGCCTTCGCTTATAAATATTTTTTGTATTAATCCCCGGCTGCTCCCCATACTCTGCAAAATGCTGATGTCTTTTTTCTTTTCCAGTACCAGCATGGTTAGGGCACTTACCATATTAAAAGCTGCAATAATAAGGATTAAAGTAAGCACTGCATAAATAGCCCATTTTTCCAGGCGCATGGTATTGTAAAGGTTCATGTTTTGCTGGTAGCGGCTTTGAACAGAATAAGCGTTTCCCATGAGCTTTTGCAAAACAGCCTGTTGGGCTTCTATATCTTCACCATATTTCAATCTTATTTCCACTGCGGTAAACTCATTTTCTGCCAGCCCCATTTGCTGTTTCATAAAATGAATATTGGTAATGGCATAGCTGTTGTCAAATTCCTGCTGAATAGCAAATACACCTTTTGCTACTGCAAAGCCCTCGCTGATGGAGGCAGAGGGATCGGTACTGCTGCTGTTTTTTTTGGGTAAAATAAGGGTGAGCTGTTGTGGTGCAAAAGCTTCATTCACTGTTATGGCTGCTGCATTTTGCAATCCATATCCTACTACCAATGCAGGCTCATCTGCATTGCCAATATCAAAACTGCCCGAGTTTATTTTGGCTGGCACGCCACTTACTTTACTAAAATTGTCATCTACGCCTTTTAATATTACCACCGTTTGTGCATCGCCATTCTGCAGCAATGATTTTTCCTGAACAATAAATGAAATGCCCTGTACGTAAGGCTGTTTATTTATAAGATTGATTTGTGCAGCATTCATCACAAAGGTTTTTCCTTTGGCTGGTACTATTTTAAGATCGGTATAAAAGGAAGAGTAAAGAGATTTTACCAGGTCTTCAAAACCATTAAAAACGCTGAGCACCAGTACCTGGCAGCAGGTGGCAAAAGCAATTACCCCGGTAGTAACCCATGCAATAATATTGATGGCATTGGCCGATTTTTTAGCTTTAAAATATCTCCACGCAAATGAAAAGTACATGCAGTTGGCTATGGTTTTGGCAGATTGTTTTCGTCCTGTTGTTTAATATCTTTAAAGAGCTGATCTATTTTATCTACATAATCCAGCGTATCATCAATATAAAAGGTAAGCTGTGGCATGCTGCGTAGCTGATGCCTTACCCTTGCAGTTAATTCTCTTTTTATTTCCCAGCTTTTTTCTTCAATTGCTTTTAAAGTAATCACCGGATCGGCTACTTTAAAAAAACTCAAATATACCCTTGCATCAAAAAGATCGGGCGTTATTTTTACAGAAGCAATAGATACCATGCCGCCATCCATCATGTTTAATCCCATGCGCTGAAAAATTTCATTCAGATCTTTTAAGAGCACTGCTGCCACCTGTTTCTGTCTTTTACCTTCTAACATTACGTTTACATATTTAATCGTTGTAAAATTACTTACTTTGTAGATTTTATAAGATTTTATCTTTTTACAGTACTACATGAAGAGTTTATTAACGATTTTTAAATACATAAAAAAATACCCCGGCCTTGTAGCGGCTTATTTTAGTTTTAATATTTTATCTGCATTATTCAGCGTGGTTTCCCTGGGATTGCTTGCACCCTTTTTAATGCTCATTTTTAAACAGGGAGATATACTAAAGATTGGAACCGGAGGCGGGTGGAATCCAATAAATTATTTTAAAGCTTATATCAATGATATGTTAGGGGCTCCGGGAGGAAGCGCCCAGGCGCTATTATTAATTTGTGTAATCGTTTTTATTGCCATTTTACTAAAAAATTTATTTGCCTATCTAAGCATGTATTATTTAAATCCTATCCGAAACAGGATATTAAATGATATGCGCACCAAAATGTATAATAAAATACTTCAGTTGCCCATTGGTTATTTCAGCGAGCAGCGCAAGGGAGACATTATGAGTAAACTTAGTAATGACCTGAATGATGTAGAAGTTTCTACCATCAGTGTATTGGAAAGTGTTTTTCGTGAGCCCATTACCATATTATTATATTTTATCTACATGATCATTCTGAGCCCGCAGCTCACTGTTTTTTTGCTTATCTTTTTGCCCATCGCCGCATTCGTTCTTGGCAGGGTTGGCAGATCGCTCAAGAAACAGAACCAACAGGTATTGCAGCAGTTTGGCAATATGTTTTCTACCATTGAAGAAACCCTTGGAGGCATAAGAGTTATAAAAGCATTTAATGCAGAAAAAAAAGTGCAGCAAAAATTTGATGCACAAACAGAAGCTATTTATCATCTTAAAAATAAAGCTAACAGGCGCAGAGACCTTGCATCACCATTATCAGAAGCCATGGGAGTTACTGCTGTGCTCTGCATATTGTTTTATGGAGGGAGGCTTATACTATCCAATGATTCGGGATTGGGATTAAATGCCGGAGATTTTATAGCATACATTGCCATCTTCTCCCAACTTATTCAACCGCTGAAAGGATTGTCCAGTGCATCATACAATGTGCAGAAAGGGGCTGCCAGCATTGAACGCATTGAAGATCTCATCAAAGTAAAAGTAACTATCAAAGACCCTCCCAATCCTTCTATTTTACATTCATTCAACCATTCTATTGAATTGA